>JARBUQ010000309.1 GCA_029239545.1 Paenibacillus sp. | reverse complement strand
GCTGACTTATGGCAGGAAAAAAGAGGCTTCATCTTATACGGAAGCAGGCATCCGAGTCTTAGATAAAATCGCAACAGGGCTTGCGCCGTGCGGAACGTTTTGGGCTTCATGGGAACTCGGGAGAGGCTGGACGGCGGGCTGGAATCCGAAAAAGACATGGCTGCAGGCCCGAACGGTATCTGAAGCCACGTTGTTCCTTGTTCGGTCGCTTGCTTTCGAAAGAGAAGCAGGAGTCATGCATCCTGAATGGGAGCATGCTGTACTTTCCAATCTTCGTTTCGCGGCGGAACATCAGCGCTCCGATGGGAACTTTGGCTCCTACTATGATTGTGAGACTGGCGAAGTACAGGAGTGGGATGGCGCAGGCGGTATGCTATGGATTGCAGCTCTTCTGGAGGGAGCCGCTTACTTTGAAGACGAAGGTTTTGCAGCTGCTGCAGTTCGGGGAGGAAGCTATTACGAACGATTCATTCGTGACGAATATATATATGGCGCTCCCGAGGACGTCCACTTAACACCGACTTCGGAAGATGCTTATAACGCTGTCGTGTCCTACGTTCTGTTGTATGAGTTCAATCGTCAGCCGCTCTGGTTGGAGCTTGCTTCTAGTGCAGCGGATTGGATGATGACTTTCCGTTGGACGTACAACTTGCAATTTCCTAAACATTCTCTTCTGGCACAGTATGACTACTGTTCGCGCGGAGCGGATCAGGCCTCAACATCCAATCAACATTTACACAATTATGGACTTTTTGCAGTACCGGAAATGCTCCGGCTATGGACTTATACAGGAGACCGATATTATCTAGATCGTACGCGAGATCATATTTCTTGCTTCCTGCAGTTTATCGCGCGCGAAGATGGCGACTTCAATGCTTATAAAGGAATGGTAACGGAACGTTTCTACAATACGAATTGCTTTCAGCCGAAGGGAATGATGCTGACGCTATCCCATTCATGGTGCATTGGACTCATTTTATACGCAGCTCAGGCCTCCTTACCTTATGAAAATGAATTAGATTTATACGACCGATAATTGAAGTGAACTAAGGTCAAATAGGCTGCTAAGCAGCCTATAGAACTTTTGGGAACGTGCCCAAAATACCAAAAAATGTGCTGCAAACATGCAAAGGAGCGATTTCGATGACAAAAAAACTAGCCATTATCCATACAACGCCTGTAACGGTGGAAAGTTTAAAAGCATTAGCCGTAGAGCTTCTGCCTGGGGTTGAAGTGATGAACTGGGTGGATGATTCCATTTTGCCGCAGCTCGCAGCGAATGGCGGGCAAATCAATGAGATTGAAGAGCGGTTCCTTCAGTACGCTCAAATTGCCGAGAAAGCAGGTGCTTCTTGCATTTTGAGCGCTTGCTCGTCCATTGGTGAGCTGGTTGCCCGTGTACAGCCTGAGCTCTGTATTCCCATCATTCGTATCGACGACCCGATGGCTGCGTTGGCGGTGAATTCAGCACTCAAGATTGGTGTTGCGGCAACGCTCGAAACGACATTGCAGCCGACCAAACGAATGCTCGTCAGCAAAGCGGAGCAAGCTGGCAAAGCGGTACAAATTGATACAGTCGTCGCAAAATCTGCTTATCAGAAGCTCCTCGCTGGAGATAAAGAGGGACATGATGAAGAACTGGCATCTGTACTCCGTAATCTCGCAGCCCATACGGATGTCGTTGTGCTTGCGCAGGCTTCTATGGCCCGCGTGGTTTCGCAATTTGCTCCAGAGGAACAAGCGCGTTTTCTCAGCAGCCCGCGTTTAGGTATGCTGCGGGTTAAACAAGTCATGGATCAACAATAGCTTTAGCTCATTATTAGAAGCTTTATTAAAAGGAGTTATACAACGATGACAAACACAACACCAACTTCACCGGTAATCACATTAAAACAAGTTCTTGAAATTTCTGAAGCGAACCATTTTGCGATTGGCTCTTTCTCGCCGCGTTATACCCCAATGATTGCTGCCGTTCTGAAGGCGGGACAAATTGCAAACTCACCGTTAATTGTTCAAATTTCACATAAAGAATTGATTCGTTATGGGATTACAGCAGCTGAATTTGGAGAAGAATTTTACCGTCAAGTAAAAGAGCAGCAAATCACAGTTCCTGTCGTACTGCATTTGGATCACACAAAGGAATTAGAAACCATTAAAGAAGCAATTGCAGCAGGCTTTACGTCGGTCATGATTGATGCATCCGAGAAACCGTTTGCTGAAAATGCGCAGATTAGCAAGGAAGTTGTGGAATATGCCCATACGAAAGGCGTTTCCGTAGAAGCCGAGCTAGGCATGATTGGCACAACAGACTTCGTAGAAACGGATAAAGATGAAGAGTTATATACGAATCCACAGGAAGCGGCTGAGTTTGTAGCGATGACTGGTGTTGATGCGCTGGCTGTGTCTTGCGGTACCGCGCATGGCGTGTATGTCGTGAAGCAGCCGAAAATCGACTATGACCGCCTGATGGAAATTCGCAGATTGACTCCGGTTCATCTTGTCCTGCATGGCGGTTCGGGCGTACCTCCTGAAATGATGCGCAGAGCCTACCAATTGCCAGGCGGCGGTGTTAGCAAAGTGAATATCGCAACAGATTTGGAGCTTTCGCTGCTCAAAGCACTTGGACGTGAAGAACGGATGACCAATGAAGAATGTAAGAACTTAGCGCCAGATAGGCTGCAAGTTGGTCGTGATGCCGTCACTCAAACGGTGATGGAAAAAATGAAGCATTTTTTGAACAGCGCTGGTAAAGCGGACGTTTTTAACAAATAGATCGGGGGATTCTCTCAATGAAAGATAACAAACTTTATATGATTGGTAACGCACATCTGGATCCGGTTTGGTTATGGCAATGGCAGGAAGGATTCCAAGAGGCGAAGGCTACATTCCGTTCTGCTCTAGACCGCATGACAGAGTCCGAAGATTTTATTTTCACTTCCAGTTCTGCTGCGATGTACGAGTGGATTGAAAATAACGAGCCTAAGATGTTCGCAGAAATCAAAAAACGCGTGCAGGAAGGACGCTGGAATATTGTCGGCGGTTGGTGGATTCAACCTGACTGCAACATTCCGAATGGAGAATCCTTCGTCCGTCAAGGGCTGTACGGTCAACATTACTTCAAAGAGAAGTTCGGGGTAACAGCTAAAGTTGGTTATAACGTAGACAGCTTTGGGCATAACGGTATGCTGCCGCAAATTCTGAAGAAGAGCGGGATGGATTATTACGTGATGATGCGTCCGATGCCGAATGAAAAAGGGCTGCCAAGCCGTCTGTTCATGTGGGAATCGGATGATGGCTCACAAGTGATGACATTCCGTATCATGTATGAATATTTGTCTTGGGGCAAGGATTTGGAAAACCATGTTCGCCGCTGCCTGGGCGAATTCAAAGAGCCGCTCAATGAATTGATGCTGTTCTATGGCGTTGGTAATCATGGGGGCGGTCCAACGAAAGAAAATATCGAGAGCATTCGCCGCATGAACGAGGATCCATCGCTGCCTAAGCTGGAGTTTGCAACGCCAGATGCATATTTCAAAGAGATGGAGAGCAAGAACTTAAAGCTGCCGGTCGTTCATGATGATTTGCAGCACCATGCTAGCGGCTGCTACGCAGCGCATTCAGGCATCAAGCATTGGAATCGCAAAGCAGAGAATCGATTGATGGCCGCAGAGAAGTACTCGGCGCTTGCTACATGGATCACAGGTCAACCTTATCCTGCGGAGTTCAAGCAAGCTTGGAAAAATGTGCTCTTTAATCAGTTCCATGACATATTAGCAGGAACCAGCTTGGAGTCTGCTTATGAAGACGCGATGTATTTGTATGGGGAAGCCATGGCTATCGCGGATCGTTCCCTTAATTATGCGGTTCAATCTTTATCTTGGAGCATCAACATTGAGCAGGATGTAACCATGAAGCCGATTGTTGTTTTTAACCCTCATGCATGGGAAAGCCGTGTAAACGTTGAGCTGGAAGTAGGAGGCATCAAACCCACTACTGTTTTGCTTGATGACAAGGGGAATCCAGTACCCTTCCAGACGGTACAATCACAAGCTTCTGCCAATGGCCGTTTCCGTCTTAGCTTTATGGCTGAGCTGCCTTCTATGGGATATCGGGTGTACAAATTGGTGGCGGAGTCAGCCTCGCATAAACCGGTTGGTGAGCCCATTCAAGCAAGCGACTTAGTTATGGAGAATAAGCGTTTTCGCTTGGAGTTCGATAAAGAAACAGGCTACATCAAGAGCCTGCATGATAAAGTGGTCGATCATGAAGTGTTTAAAGGAGATGGAGCCAAGCCCATCGTCTTGGATGATAAATCGGATACTTGGAGCCATGATGTGCTGCATTTTAACCAAAAGACTGGCACATTCAAGGCGAAAAAGGTGTTCCGTGTTGAGCATGGTCCCGTTAAATCGGTTATCCGTGTTGTCAGTGAGTATGGCAGCTCAAAGCTAGTTCAAGATTTCGCCATGTATCCGGACCGCGATCAAATCGATGTACAGGTGATGGTGGATTGGCGCGAATCCTTCAAAATGTTGAAGCTAGTTTTCCCGGTGAATGTCATCTTTAGCAAGCAAACCTACGAAATTCCTTACGGTACGATTGAACGTGAACATAACGGCGAAGAGGAACCAGGATTAACCTGGATTGATTACTCAGGTGTAACTCGTAAAAGCAACATCATGTACGGCCTCAGCCTAATGAATGATGCCAAATACAGCTACAGCATTCATAACCAAGATATGGCGTTGACTGTATTGAGAAGTCCTATTTATGCGCACCATGTGCCTTATGAGCCAGATCCGAACGGCGAGTATTCCTTTATCGATCAGGGCATTCAGCGTTTCTCTTACTCCTTACTGCCTCATGAAGGTACTTGGGAGCAGGCAGGTACGGTGAAGCGTGCAGCTGAGCTTAACTGCAAGCCGATTGCGGTTATTGAATCGTTCCATGAGGGTGAGCTCGCTCAAACTGATTCCTATGTGAAAGTAAACCGCGACAATATCGTTATTAGTGCGATCAAGAAAGCCGAAGACAATGAGGACCTCATTATTCGCGTCTATGAGACGAATAAATCTGCTACGTCAGCCGAGATTGAGCTGCCTAGATGGAAGCGTGTCATTAAGGCGGATTTTAACCCATGCGAGATCAAGACCTTTCGCGTGCCGAAGAATCCGGAATTGCCGATCAAAGAAACCAATATGCTGGAATGGGATGTGGAGTAGATGGAGACATCGGTTTGGCAGCAGCTGCAGGAAGCCGGGCGTTACATGCTGAATAACGGCTTGGCTTGGGGAAACGCAGGCAATATCAGTGCGCGAACCAAAGCTGACCACTATTTAATTACAGCAAGCGGTACAGACCTTGGGGAACTCAGCGAAGACGACTTCGTTGAGTGCTCTTTATTGGGCAGCACCTCGTCCTCTGCGACTGGGAAGAAGCCTTCCAAGGAAGTGCCCATGCACCAAGCTATTTACGAAACTCGTCCCGATGTAGGGGCCGTGCTACATGCTTCACCCTTTTACAGCACGATGCTAGCCTGCTCGGCAGAACATCTGCCATCCGAATGGTTTGTTGAAACGATGTATTACTTGGAACGCATAGAACGCGTTCCTTATTTTCATCCAGGTTCACGTGAGCTTGGTGATGCAGTGCGGGAAAAGGCAAGCAAAGCGAATGTGCTATTCCTCGAAAATCACGGTGTGCTTGTTTATGACATGAATGTGAAGGAAGCACGCATGGCCATGCACACACTTGAAATGGCTTGCAATATGTATGTGATGGCGAAGAGTTCGGGGATTTCCCTGCGCAAGCTGCCAGAAGACGTGGTTCAAAGCTTCTTGAACGAGTCGGGCTATAGGCCAAGAAGGAGGTTCTCCGATTGATTGGTATTATCGCAGACGATATTACAGGGGCTAATGACATCGGCATCATGTACGCTAAGGCAAACATCAGCACGCATGTCTACCCGATGGAGGCGTGGACTGGGAGAGAACAGAGCAGTGCCG
>JARBUQ010000308.1 GCA_029239545.1 Paenibacillus sp. | reverse complement strand
ATTGATCCAGAAATATTGAACAAAGCTGATTATGTAATCACGCTGTGTGGACATGCAGATGAACATTGCCCCGTTATATCGAACAAAAACGTTGTGAAATGGCATTGGGGATTCGAAGATCCTGCAAAGGCGACAGGGACAGAAGAAGAAATTACTGCTAAGTTCCGCGAAGTGCGCGACTCAATCAAAAGCCGCATCGTTCAATTTGTGGAGTCTGGGAAATAATCGACACGTGATACTATGAAAGGGGATTGTATATGGAAAAGAAATATCAAAGCTTAGTGGACAACAAAATATTTATGGGCGGGGCATCCGACATCGAGGATATGGTGAACAACGAGCAAATTGAAGTGATCGTCGATCTGCGGGAAGAATCCTCGGGCAGCGCATATCCTAGTCCGAACGTCCAATGGATTCAAGTACCGATCGGTGATAACGCTGATGTTCCTCAACAACTGTTGTTCAAAGAGGCGATTGATCAAGTGGTTAGCGCCTATAAAGAGGGCAAGAAAGTTGGTTTTCACTACGGCGGCGGAAAAGGACGTACTGGAGCAGTCGCAATTGGAACACTAATCGAACTTGGGAAAGCCTCAACGATTGAAGCTGCTGAGAATATGGCAAAGGGCATTCGACCTCTTATTCATATAAGAGAACCTCAAAGAGATGCATTAGAGAAACTATATCCGCAATAAAAAGAGCTTTTGGGCATATTTGTCCAAAAGCTTTTTTTGACCCTTACTTTTCAACCACAGAGCTGCCTCTTCAAGAAGATGGTTAGGGGTTACGGGCAAAATATTCTACAACGACCTCACGGAATTCCAGAGCAGCTCGCGAAATGTAACGACTCCGGTGCCATAATAAAGCTATCTCCCGTACCAATTCGTGATTTTCTACTTGAAGATATTTGATATGTTCCCGTGAATTCCTCGCCGTGCTTGGTATGAAGGCTATGCCAATTTCTGCTTCCACAAGAGTGCTTAACCTTGCAGGTTCATCCCCCTCATACACATATTTAGGTACAAATCCAACCGAATTGCATACAGAGTCCACTAAATTGCGTATACCGTAGCCTCTCTTTACACCGACAAACCACTCATCCCTTAGTTCTGTCAAGGATACACTACTCCGGTCTGCCAGCCGATGCCCCTTTGGAACAGCAACAAGGATTGGATCGATGAACACGATTTGACATTCAATGTCATCCCCTTCTACAGGAGGTGAAGACAAGCAGAAATCGACCTCCCCTCTATTAAGACGCGTAACCATTTCCTGCGTGGTCAGCATTTGCACATGAAATTGGATATAGGGTCGTTTTTTCCGAAACTCTCGAAGGATATTGGGTAACGTGCTTGCGGTAGTCACCGCCAATTCGAGTGTGCCGCGTTCCGGACTGGATAAATCGCTAATCTCCTGCTTTCCCTGTTCCAATTCAAACAACGCCCGCTCTGCACGACGAAGGAATCTGCTTCCGAACTCATTCAATCGAAGCTTCCTCCCTATTCGGTCGAATAGAGGGACCCCTAGATCCTCTTCCAAGCGTTGAATCGTTTTGCTTAGTGACGATTGAGTAACGTGCAGACTTCGTGCAGCTTCGGTCACATGTTCCAATCGAGCGACCGCGAGAAAATATTGCAGTTGTAGAAGTTCCATTTCACACCTCCTTCATTCCTTCAAGTCAATGAAATCATAACATATAATGCGTTGGAATAAATAATTGATTTCAAGTACGATGACAACAATACACTTTGGGGGGAGGGCCAAAAATGAATGTTCACAGCAGGTGGTTGTTGATTTCCGTTGGACTAGGGGTGCTATTAAACCCATTAAATTCTTCGATGATTGCTGTTGCCATTGCAAGGCTGCAAAATGTGTACCATCTTGACTTTACAGTTGTTTCCTGGATTATTTTTTCTTTCTACATTACGAGTGCTATCGCTCAACCTGTCATGGGGAAGGCCAGCGATTTATTCGGTCGCAGGAGGATATTTCTTACCGGTCTTGTTGTATCCTTCGTTGCATCATTATTAGCTCCGCTATCACCAAACTTTGGGTGGCTCATCGTATTCCGCATTGTGCAATCCATCGGAACAAGTATGATGGTTGCGGTTGGAATGGCTATTGTGCGAATTCATATTACGGAGAAACAAGCGACTGCGCTATCAGTTATGTCCATATTTCTATCAGGAGCGGCAGCAATTGGACCCTTTATTGGCGGGGTCTTGATTCACTGGTGGGATTGGCCTGCTATCTTCTTTGTTAATATTCCTTTCGTGGTGGCGAGCTTTCTATTAGCTTGGAGGACTATTCCTAAGGATGAACCGCCAACATCCGTTGCACGCAACATGTCCTTTCGTAAATGGTTTGATTTGATTGATGCGCCAGGGATCCTGCTCTTCACAGTGGGTCTGGTTGCCCTACTCGTTGGATTACTGACAGCAAAATCATCTGGGCATGTCTCATTTGGGCATGTCATTGTCGGGATGATAGGCCTCGTGCTGCTTGCGGCTTTCGTACGACATGAGTTAAAAGCGACGTCACCCTTTATTCCTTTGCGCACATTCGCCAAATATCCTGCAATGACTTGGGTCAATGTCGAATTCATGCTCGTTAACGTACTTTTTTACTCGCTCTTTTTCGGGCTTCCGTCTTACTTGCAAATGGTACGTCATGTCAGCGAGTTCCATACAGGGATACTCATGCTAAGCTTAGGCTTGTGCTCGCTCGTTGTTTCTCCAATAGCAGGACGATGGATCGATAGATCAGGACCACGACCAGCATTGCTCGTGTCCGGAATTTTGATGACATTAGGGTCAGTGTGGCTTGTGACATTGAATCAAACTTCACCGGTTATCAGTGTGTGTCTGGCTTTAGCTGCATTCGGTATCAGCAACGGGTTGAACAATGTCGGTATGCAAGCAGCCCTGTTCAAAAGTTCTCCAAAAGAAATAATCGGTGTAACATCTGGACTATTTAATACATCCAGATACCTGGGAACCATTCTCTCTTCATTGTTGATAAGCATCGTAATGGGAGATAAGTTCAGCTCCGGGGGGTTGCAAGTGCTTGGGATTATCCTAACGGTAATTGCATTGTCCTTGGTATTCATGAGTTGGCGGCGCCGGGAGTCAGGGCAATTTCGAGCGTGAGGCCGGACGAATCAACAGCATTTTGATCGTCCCGCCGCTAAATTCCCCTGCTACGCTATCTGCCGCAATAACCACGGTGAAAATAGTAACCAAACTAATCATTTGCGCCGCATTCAATACTCCGACCCACAACGATCGATCCATTGGAGGTTTGTTATGCTCCAAGCGGTACTGAGCTACGTTCAACTTAGCCTCAATATCAGTTCTCACTGCTGCTGGGAGTTCTGTTTGTAGCAATGTTCGTTTGTTTTCATCTATTTGATGTTGGATTGTTGTTTTCCAATCATCGTAAGCTTCAGGCACTTTGCTTGTATTATGAGCAACAATCAGCATTGTAGCGGTTGTGACTATGACTACAGCAACTAATATCCAGGTGCGGAGACGGCGATAAATTTTCATATTTTCATTTAAAAGAAGGTTAAGCAATCTGGTCACTTCCAGTCATTTCGAAGAATTTATCTTCAAGCGTTTGAATTTGCTTTTTCATGCTGTACACTCTAACGCCGGCATGAACCAATCGTGCATTCACATCAGCAATTTGCTCCTGATCCAGCAGAAGCTCCAACCCATCTTCTACAAGAGTAGTGTTAAATGAAGGAGCAGATTTAAGGACATGCTGCGCCAGTTCCTTCTGATTCACTTCGAAAACCACTTTAATCAGGTCGTCCGTGTTGGCATATTCTTTTATAAGGCGAACATCGATGACCTTGCCGTTCTTAATAATGGCTACGCGGTCACACATCAACTCCATCTCCGATAACAAATGGCTGGAAACGACGACAGAAGTCCCTTCAACTTGCGTCAGCTTGCGCAAATAATCGCGGAGTTCCCGTATACCGGCAGGATCCAGACCATTCGTTGGCTCATCGAGAATGAGTAATTTGGGCTTGTGCAGCAGCGCTTGGGCAACACCTAATCTTTGTCGCATGCCAAGCGAATAGTTCTTCACCTTATCATGGATGCGATTTTCCAAAGCAACTAACGTAATTACTTCTTGAATGCGTTCCTTCGTCACACCTGGAGACATGCGGGCAAAATGAATCAGATTTTGATAACCCGTTAAATACTTATACATCTCCGGATTTTCTACAATTGCCCCCACTTTTGCAATCGCGCTTTCGAAATTTTTCGTAATGCTTTCCCCATCGATAACAATTTCACCTTCACTAATCTTCATCAAGCCAACCACCATACGGATCGTCGTTGTTTTCCCAGCGCCATTCGGGCCAAGAAAACCAAACACCTCACCCTTCGGCACTTCTAAGCTCAAACCGTCAATAATCGTTTTGTTGCCAACCCTTTTCGTTACATTGCGAAGCTGCAGAATAGGTAGATTCATTGGTTTTTCTCCTTTATTTATGATTTAACGCGACTGACCGAGATTAATGGCATTCCCAAATCACGGACTTTTCTTAAGAATCCATGCAATGCAGCCTGATCAACCGGACCTGTTAATAGCGTATTACCGTTCTCTTCAAGCTGTATGGTGAGGCCCTCGAACCAGTCGGTCCAAACAGGACCCAGATGTCCCTTGATCCTGATTTGATAGACGATAGAATCATTTGCATCCGTTCTGGAATTTTGATTATTTGACATTACCTCTCCTTTGTAAGCTTGTTTGTTGTTTGTGAGGGGCCGGCCGCTTGCGGATGGCCCCTTCAGCCACGGCGAGGTTGATCACCCAGCCCGCGCCCATCAGTAGCGCTTCACTGAGCACACTCGGCGGGCCGATGATCAATTCCCCGGCCATCAGGGTCAGCACCTGCGTGCCAGCGCCAAGTCCGATCGCGTAGCCGCGCATCATCCATGCGCGGTGCCTGATCACTTCCCCTCGCCGGATCGTGTTAAAGCCGAGGATGATGGACACGACCATGGCCGACCCAAACAGAAGCCGCAATGCATAAAGCAGTTCACCCGTGCCATCCTTTCGGGTATAGAAAAGGGTCATCCACAGCGCGGAGAGCCCAACCAGCAGGCCGCATATAATCAGGAGCTTCCCGGCCGCGCGGTGCCAGCCGGGCCTGCGCCGCCGGAAACCGGAAGCGAACTGGAACGGGCCCAGGATGGCAAATACAGCGGCACACAGGATATGCAGCACCACCGGCAGGGGCGACGCAGAGAACCGTGCGTCGGCCGGCATAATTTCCGCGCCACCGACCAGCTCGGTTACGCGGAAGGCGCCGAAGATGAGTGGAAGGGCGCCTAGCAAGAGCAGTGCGGCGACGAGCCACTTTGCCGAACCTGCTTTTGCCGACACTTTGGTTATCTGTGTCATGGGTTTCCCTAACTCATTGGGCTGGGGCACATCAGAGGCTTGATCTTCATTGAAGTTATTCACTTTCATTTTTCGACGGGTTCCGAGGCTTGCTTGCGCCGTTCCGACCAGAGAGCATAGCCCAGCCAGGCCAAAGCTATCCCCACCGGCACCGCAACTTTTGGCTCGTGCTCGGGCGGAAGCAGCGCAGCCACGGGGGACAACACGGACCCGACGACAAGCAGACCGGCCGCCAAGCGCGGCAGGATGCCGGCAAGGAATGTCGCGATGCCAAACAGCAGGCCGCCGAGGATATACAGGGTCCCTGTAAGCGTCCATATATTTGCGAGAACTCCGAAGTTCGTATCGCCGGCGGAGCTGTTGAAGCTCCCTATGAAGCCCTCCGCTAGCGTCGGCGCTTCAGTCGCCAACAGCGGCAAGATAGTGACTTCGGCGAAGGTAAAGGGTACTGTGAGCACCCAACTGAGGCTATACAGGATAAAGCCGGCCAGACCAAGCCACCCAGACTCTTTCACTTGCCTGGCGTAGAGCCCCGTAATGCCGAGCAGGAAGAAGAAGCACATGGCGGTGGCCAAGGCGTGGACGATTGCCCATTGGGTGGTGGT
>JARBUQ010000307.1 GCA_029239545.1 Paenibacillus sp. | reverse complement strand
TACATACATATGCCGCATACCAGAGAGCAAAAAAGGGAATTATACTATACAGCATTTGCCGAATGCTAGAGAGCAAGTTCGACTGTTCGAAGCGGGTCATCTCTTTTTTTAAATTAGGCTTTCCAGCTATCATCATAATCCCCCTACTTAGAAAGCACGTCGACGAGTGAACAACCAACCGCCCGCTAAAAACACAATACTTAATACGAAACAAATACCGAAGCCTTGCCATAACGAATCATTGAATAACAGAGCTGTGAATCCATCAGCCACCTTATGCCGGTATGAAGCGATAGATGTACCAATTGGAATAGCAGCAATTAGAACTACCCAGAGGATCCAGCCCACATAATGTCTGATTCCTGAGAATAACAGGTTCAGAAGAGAGATCAGCAGCATATAAGCACCGAATTGATAAACCAGCATTCCCAACAAACCAAATTGATTCCAATGAAATATTTCCAGAATATTGAAGGTCTGCTGATACTCCCTAATGACTTCCGACTCAAACTTATAGAACAAAAGATTGAATACAGAGAATACAGCTGCAGCCGCAGTATAGAATACCAGAATCCCTTTGTAGTACTCTTGTCGAGTTGCACCTAGATTGACCATTCGTCTAAAGAACCGCAGAGGCAGAATAGCAGCCATGAAAATCAGGAAAATCGTGGCCATATTACCGAGGGACACTTGGACATTCTCACTGTCGTCTATAGATAAGTAAACGATGAAATTCGCAAGAAAGCTTAGGAAAGTAAAACCAAGAATATATAACATATAAATTCTCAGCTGCAAATAGGCTGCTTTCAAAAATGCCTTATTCTTATTCAATATACTCGCCTCCCTCAATCAGGTAAGAGAAAAACTTCTGCAGCGGCAGTCCATCGATTGTAATCCCTAGCTTGCTCGCTTGCGCATGTTCCGTTTCACCAATAGAATCGTACAAAGCAACCAATGTACCTCTTCCATATGATTCTTTGTAAATGACCCTCCGTCCTTGAGTGAATTTCTCGATTGCCTCCACATTACCGGTGAGCAAATGGGAATTCGTACGTATATGATCTACATCGTCATGCAGCAGCAAAGTGCCATTCTCGATAATATAGATCCGCTCCACCACCTTGGCAATCTCATCAATCAAATGCGTGGAAATCAGAATCGTTCTAGGGTGCTCAGCGTAATCCTCCATCAGCAGCTTGTAGAACCGTTCCCTCATAAGTACATCAAGTCCAAGAACGGGTTCATCAAAAATAGTAAGAGGAGCACGGCTGGCCAAGCCGATAATATTACCGACCAAAGACTCCATTCCTCTTGATAATTGACGGATTTTCTTATTCGGATTCAGCTTGAAGCTCTTGATTAACTCGTGAGCAAATTGCCAATCCCAATTCTTGTGAAATGCAGATGCAAGCTCCAAGACTTCAATAACTCTGGCACCGCCAAAGAGGAAGTTTTTCTCTCTGATATAACATGTATTAGCAGGTGAATCTCCAGGCTTCATCAGCTTTCCGTAAACCTCTATATCTCCGTGATCCGGAAACAATCCGCCAGTAATCATATTGAGCAAGGTTGTTTTTCCCGCTCCGTTGCGGCCTAGCATACCATATATGGTGTGCTCCTCGATCGTTATATTGAGGTTGCGCACCGCTTCAGTTTTACCGTAGCTTTTGTTCAAATTCGTACATTTGAGAATAGCGCTCACTTTGCGATCAGCTCCTTTTCTTTTGTTTGATCATTTCAATCACATCATCAGCCGATAGCTCCAGCTTGTCAGCCTCATCCAGCAGCTTCGTAACAAGATCGTTCAAGAATCGGTCACGTCTCTTACTTTTGATTAATATCTTAGCGCCTGTTGCTACATACATTCCAAGTCCTCTTTTCTTGTATAGAATGCCTTCATTTACTAGCAGCGCAATTCCCTTTACAGCGGTAGCCGGGTTGATCTGAAAAGTACGCGAGAATTGGGACATGGAGATAATCTGATCCTCCTCTTCATATGTTCCATTCAGTATGTCGTCCTCAATCATATCGGCAATTTGTTGGAAGATCGGCTGGCCATCATCGAATGTAGCCTTCATGCAATCACCCTATCGGTATGTTAGTCATGTAACATACTATAATGCCTGATCAATGCTTTGTCAATCTGTATTTGCTTTTCTTTTTCTGAGAAAGACTTGACTGGATGTTCACCAGACAGGTCCTTGGAGGGGGAATTCAGTTTGACGCATGGAAGGGCAGGCAGGCGGGCTCCGAGCTTATGCTTACGATGTAGTTTTCTTCGAAAACTTTCGACTGTTGTCCTTGGGTTCCTTAGATTATATTTTTAGAGGTTGGAACCCAAAGACAAAGGCGAACACTTCGTTTCTCCGCTCCACCTGCCTGCCCTTTTTGTTCGATTTGGATTAGGAAGTTACGTTCTCCATGCGCTCTGCATCACTTGATCGGGATGCACATCTTCGATCCGGTATTCGTACCCCTGCACTCCTTTGTAATGCTCCGGGTACATTTCTCCTCCACAGCTTCCACAACCGAACTTTGGTGGTACGCTTGGACCTCAGCCATCCATTCGATCAAAGTCTCGCTTCTCAAATAAATCTAGTAATAACTGTAAAACCTGCATCTAATTTCTCTCAAAACTCCACTTTCCGACTTTTAACTGTAAAACCTACATGGGTTGAATCCCACCGGAATAACTGTAGAAAATGCAGTTATTCCTATTTTATATCAAATTATCATAAAATTAACTGTAGGTTTTGCAGTTAACTCGTTCATAAATGGCGGATAGTCTTCAGCATTTCCGTCCACCACACCCTGTAAGCAGCTAACTATATTCGGAAGTTTAGGGTTAAGTTCACAAACAGAAAAACCGTCCAGCAGCGGACGGTTTTTCTGAACAAAGCTATAAGCGGCTTGCTTTTTCATAATTCATTAACGACATTAATGAATTCGGATATGTTCTCTTTGTCCCACCTTTGATTGACATAACCGAATGGGGCATTAAGCAGCTTCAGCCAGTCCGGATGAGCAACACTCCACTCTTGGACTACTTTAATCGCTTCTTCCCGATTTTTGACTGAGAACAATGCTTCGGATAAGCTTGCATAGCTGCCTTTGTCTGGACCAAGCAGGGAAGAATATTTGCCGGCTATATGGTGATCAAATTCTATAAGCTGCAGTCTAAGTCTGGCAAACGCATTTACCGCATCACGGAATCGGTTTTCCAGCTCCATGATGGTGTTGCCCTCGATCATTTTATCCTGGTATTCAAAACGAAGATCCTGATACGACTCATCCTTCCTATTAACCGCAGCCGTGAACTGCTGTGCAGCACGTTCCCAATACCCTAAAGCTTCACTTGTAAGTGCATCCTCTAGATTATGATAAGCTGTCGTGCCATTTACCTTAATGGATTCGTTCAGCTTCATTGAGCCATCCTTGTACTTATAAGTTTGCGTAGCTTCTCTCTGCCAAGGCCCTGCTCCTGCTGATCCAACTAGTCCACCTTTGATAATTAAGGCACCATTGAACAACTGAAACGAACTAACAGATCTCACGACGATTTCACCTGGCATTACGGACCATTTGTTCGCTTCCCATTGTGTTACTACATATCCATAAGTACTCGTATGCGCGCCGTCTACTACCCAGTTCCAGACAATTTCCTTGTTGCCATCCCCAGTCAAATCACCAGGAATCTCTACCTTGGAAGTGCCCATAAAGTCCATTGGAAACTCTACCGTCCCCAAAACATACCCACCTAAAGTTTGGGTAACAATTACTCCTATGGATTGTCTCGATGACTGCTCCTTCTTGCTCCCTTCAGAAGCCGGGGCTTCTACATACAGAACTGCCGCCCAGGTTGGAAGTCCCCCATCTTTGCCTACTTGAATTGTGTGTACATAAAATGTGCCATAATTACTATCGTATTTGATTGACAGCTTATTTAACCAGTCCCCAATATCACTTGGCGGAATAAAAGGCGTGCCGCTAGCATTCGGTACGATCCCGAGCCCTTCGCGCATCTCCTGCAGCAGCGCAGTTACTGATATGTCCGCCGCAGGACCAGGATGCCCTGAGTCAGGTCGTGTTGTAGGCGCTGTTGTCCCAGGCTCATAGGAACTGGACGAATCGTCAATAGTCGCAGTGCTTGCAGGGGTCGGACTCGGATTTAGACTGGGACTCGGTGTTGGTTCGGGACTTGGATTCCACGGCGAATTAGAGGATGGAGTAGGAAATGGTGTTTGACTTGGAGTAGCTGAAGGCACAGCTGTTGCAGCTCCCGGATCAGCTGAGGGTACGGCTGATCCTGATGCTGTTGGTTGGTTGGGAGCGGCGCTGACTACAGGTGTCATTGATATTTGTGGAGGAGGAGTGACCGTACCTTCTACAGTCAGACCTGTCTCCTTGCTGCAGCCAACTGTAATCCCTGCAATAACTATCATCCCTCCAAGTACAGAGACGGCATGTACTACTCTTCGCTTAATTCTGTGAGCACTCGTTCTCGTCATGGAATAGTTACTCCTTATTTCTTCATTTTATTGAGGCTGAACCCACTGGAATGGCGATGTATTAAAGAACAAATTCGGATTGGCCTGAATATTGTGCGCCCAGAAGGTAAAGTGCAAATGAGGACCCGTAGAGAAGCCAGTTGTCCCTACCAGTCCGATAATATCGCCTTTCTTGACCTTGTCTCCCTTCTTGACCTTAAGCTCTGACATATGGGCATACTGAGAAAACAAACCCATTCCATGGTCAAGGTAGATAGCATTTCCCGTCAAATATAATGTCTCAGCAAGTGCTACAATCCCGTCATTAGTAGCCTTAATCGGCGTACCTTCCTTAGCGGCAAGGTCAATAGCCAGATGCGAACTGTCATATTTGTTGTTCACATAACGTGTATATCCGTAAGGTGTGGTCAGGATCCCTTCAACAGGTTGGATGAAGCTGGAAGTGTAAAGAAACTCAGGTGCTGATTGACTGCGCGCCAGATCGATCTTTTTCTGATCCGCCGCGATACGCTGAGTGTCCTGACGCATGCTCTCCATTTGCTGTGTAACCTGGAGATACTGGGTGTCGAACTTCTTGGCTTTGATCGTCAACACCTGATCGCCGATCGGATAAGTACCCGCCTTCAATGAGGTCGGAATAGGCAAATATGTGTAATAACCGGAACCAAAAGGCTGCAAAGTATAACTTCCGCCCAACCAGCTAACCTCACCCGGTTCATTATGGCGCACCATTACAAGATCACCTATAGAAGCGGTAGATGGTTGGAGCAGCCAATTGGACTGCATGGCCAGCTTCGCAGTCGCCAAATCTTTGTACAAGGCTGCTTCCTTGCGAATGGATGTCAGACGGTCCTTCTCATCCTGCACTGCTTTTCTGGTATCAGGTGCAGCGATAGTATTCCAGGTGCTGCCACCATCAGTAGTTATCAATAGCGGATCAGGCGTATCCTTACTAAGCGGAATTAACGCCCAGCCTACCCGATCTGTGATAAATTGAGATTGTTTGACTGGGTACTCCTTGAGCGTATAATTCAATTTGAGCACTTGTCGATTGGGGTCCTTATTCCATAGAGCCGTTAATTCAGCATCTTCTGCAGGAGACGCAGCTGGTGGAATCTCTGCAGTTGATTGCCATTGCACACCCCCATCGGAAGTGATATAAATGCCATCGGAATATTGAATCCATCCGGAATCAAAGTTCGCCATCTGAAAAGCCAATGCTTCTCTCGGCGGGGGGGTTGGTGCTGGTGTAGGTGTGGGCGTTGAAGCCGATTGAACCTCAGGGGTAGGAGTTGTCCAAGGACGAAGTCCATAAATCATACCTACTATACAAACCGCTACCACTGCTGCGCCAATGATCCATTTCAATTTGCGCACACGCGGTGAGGAGGTGTGCAGCTCTTGGCGGGTTTTTCGTGAAGTCACTAATAAGTCCTCCCTCATGTTCACAAATCTCAGCTATCCTTGTCCATTATAACCTGAGTGAGGTTTGTTTGAGAATCATAAATAAGAATAACCTCTGGTGCGGAATCGCTCCAGAAGTTATTAG
>JARBUQ010000306.1 GCA_029239545.1 Paenibacillus sp. | reverse complement strand
CTTCCTCATAAGGGAAGTTCATGAAGTACCAATCCGAAGCGAGGTTGGCTGCATCCAGCTCCCAGTTATATCTGGTCGTGTTATTGCAGCCCCAGCGTTGTACAGGGAAGGGCAGCTCTGATTCGGTTGTATGCATGTCGTCGAAGTTAATCCCATAGATGTCAGGATTAATGGCGCGACGATCGGCTTGCTTGTTGACCGACACCTGCACCGATGGCAATTGTGGTTCTGGCAGCTGCCCTGCATTCAGGTTGCGCAGGAAGCTTACGTCATCAATATATACAGCTGCTTGATTATCTTCTGTTGAGGCTTGGAAGATCATACCGTCGAAGTTCTCATCGAACAGACCCAAGTCGGCGAAGTTCACTACAATGCGTGTCCATTGGCCCGCCGGAATAACACCGCCTGGAGCATATTGATTGATGTCCACGCCACCTTGAGCCGTATTGCCATTATAAGCATGCAGCATCATCTTCTGACCGCCCGTAGTTCCGCCGTGAATCCAGAACTCAATACCGTAATAATCGCTTACGCTGCGTTTGGTTTCTCCGGAGAACCAGACTCCGTCCCAGCCATCCGGCTCAAATTTCACTGCATATGCACCGGAATGGGTCTGTTCGGTATTAGCCAGGTCCTTCTCATGCCAGCTGTAATTGCGGAACCCGCTGGCCAACCCATCTGTGTATACAGCAATCGGAGCTACTTCAGTAACCTGCACATAAGCAACTGCTGTATGAGACTTATAGTCTGCGGTGATTCGGGCGATGCCCGGAGCTACAGCTACAAGTGCGCCCTTGTCGACTCTGGCAACCTCCGGTTTGTCTGACTTCCAGACTGCATCGGATGAAACGACTTTGGTTGCACCGGTGGAGAGGAAGGTCTCTGCCTCCAAACGCTGACTCTCATTGGGCAGCAATACTAATTGCGGACGATCCATCCGCACTTCAAGCACCGTAGGAGGTGCTACGTATTTACGTATAACGGCAATATCATCCAGATACAAGGCTTCTTGCTGTCCGCTCGTTGTACCTGCAATTAACAAACCATCGAATAACTGTCCTGGCAAATTAAGATCAGCCAGCATAAGTTCGACCTTGGCCCAAGCTCCGGCTGGGATCCCGTCAGGAATAAGACTTCCAAGAGCCAGCTCCTTCACAGGCTGTCCGCCAGCCATGAATACGAGCTTAACTTGCTGCCCGCCCTGATCGCCGCCATGCACCCACAGCTGCAGCTTCTCAAATTCCTTAGCGGTTATGATCCGACCGCTGTAGAAGTAGAGACCGTCATCGTTTCTAGGGGCAAAGCTAATGGACTGAGATCCAGTATGAACGGTATCCTCTTCATTGACTGAATGCTGCGCCCAGCTGTAGTTAGCAAAGCCCTCTTGCACCTCATCATCGAACACATACAGCCCATCAATCTCCTCAATCGGACCCGAGGAGGAAGCGCCTCTTGCTGTTACTTGCACAGGCAATTGGGCCGCAAATGATTCATAGACTGCACGGATTACCGTCGAACCGCTTTTGTTTCCCTTCACCGCACCTGTTGAAGCAACTGTAGCAATGGACTCGTCGGCCGAGCTCCATTGTACGTTCAAGCTCGCAGGTGGATCAATCAGCGTCCCGTTGGCAAGCTGTGCCTTAAGGGTCGCTGCACGAGTACTGCCTTCACGCACGGTCAGATCCGTCTCGACAAAGGTCAGAGCTGTTACGGTCTGCTGTTGGCCTTGTGGATCACCCGTACCGGTTCCTGTACCAGTACCAGCGTTGAAGATCATATCATCGATGTACACGGACTCTTGCTCGCCATCGCCCCACAACCAGATTCCATCGAGCAGACCTTGGATACCCAAGTCCTTCAGGTTCACCTTAACCTCTGCCCACTTGCCGGCCGGAACTCCTCCCGGAATGAGACTTTCGACCTGACGCTCGGCAACTGTCTGACCTCCCAGAGAAAGGACCAGCTTGAGCTTTTGCCCCCCTGTGCTGCCGCCATGAATCCAGAATGAGAAGCTTTCATATTCGTCCGCATTCATGATCCGATCCTTGTAGAAGTAGAGAGCCTTTCCTCCATCAGGGTCCAACCGAAGGGCACGGCTGCCTGAACGCACTTGAGCTGTGGATGAATCATCTACATCCGCCCAGCTATAATTAACGAAATCACTCGATAATGCATCCTCATATACAGATAGTGAGCTTGCCTGTGCTGCAACCGCAGCCGACTCATTCGGTATCCATCCATTCGGATACAGCAAGGTCATTACCAGCAGTAGAACTGCCGTAATTCGAGCTTTATTACTCCTCTTTAAGCCTATTGATCCCATTACTCCATCTCCTCCCGCATCTCCTCGTACACATCTGTCGTATACAACCATAATCATACTTCCATATCTTGTCACGCAGCCAGTTACAACGTGTCATCACTTTTGTCATAATCCGTCATTTGTTCCCCTTAGCCTCTGCCCTAAAGCATTAATCTGTGATAGTCTAAAGATGAATTTTAGAGCAAATGAGGGCACAGGCGATATGATAAGATTACTGATTGCGGATGACCAGACTCTGCTGCGGGATGGATTGCAGACGATTCTGAATTTAGAGGATGACCTGAACGTGGTACGTGTTGTCGGGAACGGACTAGAGGCTTATGAAGCCGTTGGGGAGCTGCGTCCGGACGTAGTCCTGATGGACATCAAGATGCCGGTCCTTGACGGGATTGAAGGCATGAAACGCATTAAGCGGGATTACCCAGGCACCATTGTGCTTATGCTGACCACATTCGCGGAGGACAAATTCATTGTCGATGCAATGGCTGGGGGAGCCGACGGCTTTTTGCTGAAAGACATGCCCGGTGATCGGATTATCCAGGTTGTTCGCGATGCCGCATCCGGACATGTCATTCTGCCTGCAGCTATTGCCGCGAAGCTGGCAGCCCGATTATCGGCCTTCAGTCCTACTGGCTCCGATACCTTCGATGAAAAGGCATTGAAGCACGCTCATTTAACTTTTACTGAGAGAGAACGCAAAATTATAATCCTCATGCTGGAAGGACATACGAACAAGCAGATCGCAGGAACTCTGTTCATGAGCGAGGGAACCGTGCGTAATTACATTAGTGTCATCTACAATAAAATAGGCACGAACGACAGACAGGAAGCCATCGCCCTCTTGAAGGAGCTGATTCTCAAAGATGCGCAATAAGCCTGTCGTCTTTGCCGTTCTCGTACTGATCTTCATCCTCATCGTCGTATACGTGCAGCGCAATGCAGATCCTGCCGCCAGTTCTACGACTATCACGTCATCCGAATCAGCACCTGCGCCGCTTCGTTACATCGGAGTCGGTTGGCTTGTCCACTGGGGAGAGACATACGATGCCAACACCGAGTGGAAGCCATTTACGAGGGCCACCCGAGCAGAGATGGAGAATTACAGCGGAAAAGCATGGCTGCGACTAACGATACCTGATAATTTGCCAGCAAGAGATCCCTATTTGGTGCTGATCGGCTTCAAGCAATTTGAGGCGACGATTGACGGCAAGCTTGCATACAGCTTCAATATGGATGGGAATGCCAAGCATATTCATCCTATTATGAACATCCATCCTATACAGCTGACCATGGAAGATAGCGGCAAGCTGCTGGAGATTCAAATGCAATGGATTCCGGTTAACTTCAAAACAACATGGAACATCATGGGAACCCGCTACGATATGTTATGGAATGCACTTAAGTCGGATTGGTCGGTCATCGTCTATGTCACTTTATTCCTCAGCGCCGGTCTGGCCTCCGCCGTCTTATTCTTGCGAAGAAAGCAAGAGCTTCTTTATATGTGGTTCTCGCTTCTTGCCACATGTGCGGGTTTTGGTGTTCTGTACAAAATGTTTCTAATTCAATGGTTAGTAGGCGCTGATTTCATCTATTATTGGAAGGATATGCTGCTTCCCTTCGGCATTTATACTTTCGTCGGCTTTTACGGGGAAGCTCTTAGACTCAGCCGTCACTTGGTATTCCGATTGATGAAGGGCGTACTGCTAGGCTATACCTGCATCTCAGCATGGGCTGGCTGGTTTCACCCAGATTTATATTGGAAGCTCCTGGTCGATTATTTGCCGTACAGCTTCGCAGCTGTTTTCGTAGTAGTGAGCATTTATGTATTCGTTCAGCACTGGAAAAAACGCGATCGCGAAACCCTTTGGCTGCTTATTGGATATTCCATTCTGGTTCTCACTATGTTCATTTATTTATTGTTCAACCTGTCGAATACTTTTTTACAATGGCTGATCTCGCTGTCCAGGGTTATGCCTGCATTGTTGGAGCAGGAGCTGCAAGGAGGACTGCTGCTGTTCATGCTTTGTTTGTCCATGGTGCTCGTTCACCGTTTCTCGGAAGTGTATCGTCAAGTGGAGCGACACACTGTAGAGCTTGCAGCCAAGAATGATGAGCTGGAAACATTTCACCGCTCTCTGGAGGAACTGGTAGAAATTCGAACCAAGGAGCTTGAAAAGGCAAATCAATCGCTCGAGGCCTCCGTCCGTGAAACAGCGGAAACTTTGGCCGAAGTATCGGTGCTCGAGGAACGCAATCGGATTGCTCATGAAATTCACGATGTCGTTGGCCACACTTTAACGGCTGCTATTGTGCAATTGGAAGCCTCCAAGAAGCTGGCTGGACACGATCTGACGAAATCAGTAGAGAAGCTGGATGTTATCAACAATCTGGTGCGCAAAGGTATGGAGGATATTCGACGCTCTGTCCGTCTGTTGAAGGATGAAGGGGAGATGTTCGATCTGTATGCGGCCCTTGAGGATTTGATTCGCGATACAGAGCTTACAATGGGAGTAGATATTGATGCCCATATCGCAGCACTCCCGCCTCTGCCATGGTTAACACAGCGTGTGATTTATCATGCGCTGCAGGAAGGGTTGACCAATGGCATTCGCCATGGGAATTGCAGTTCGTTCACCTTCAGCTTGCTCCGTGATGAGCAGCGTGTGCGGTTCCTGCTCATTAATGACGGGACATCTTTCGGATCAGCCAAGCCTGGCTTCGGTCTGACGACTATGATGGAGCGCATTCATCTACTCGGAGGCACCGTCCATGTGAGAGCGAACAGAGAAGATGACGGCGATCTTGCTGACTTAACTGCAAGCGAGGCTGGATGCCGTCTGGAAATCACTTTGCCTCTGCATTAACAACTGCAAGATTGCTCGCGCGACTTTTTTCGTTCAACTTATATAGGCTGAATGGACAATCCCGTTTATAATAAACGCATATATACTGATGAGGAGTGCAGAAGGGAGCGAGGACTTTTTGGCAACTTTAATTAAAGCTCAACACCCGGACAACGGGACAATCGAAGTTTACTGGCAGGCTCACAGAGGCGGCGGGGCTTATGAAGCCCCTGATAATACGATGGGTGCGAACAACTATGCCTGGAGCTTAGGCGGCATTCCGGAAGCCGATGTGCGAACAACAATGGACGGAGTCATAGTATGCCTGCATGATGAAACACCCGCCCGTACAACGGATGCCCCGGATGATTTAAAAGATACCCCGATCAGCTCCCTGACCTTCGCGCAAACAAACGGTTGGGATGCCGGAAGAAAATTCAGCCAAGCGTTCGCTGGAGAAACCATTCCCTCCCTTGAAGCTTTGTTCGAAGCGATGCGGGGGCGACCGGAGCGTCAAGTGTATCTGGACTTAAAGGATGTCGATCTTCATAGATTAGGTCAGCTCATTGATCAATACGAGGTCAACCATCAGGTCATCTTCGCCCATAACAAACAAGATAATTGTATTCGCATGAAAGAAATTGCTGTCGGCGTGCGCACAATGCTCTGGATTGGCGGAAATCCTGAGCAAATACGACGCTCCTACCAAACCGCGCTTCAGACCGGATTCCACGGACTGGACCAGGTTCAATTGCATCTCAACGGATTCGATGCGCAGAAGCTGGAATGGCCCTACGAATTGGACCGTGAATTTCTTGCCATCGCAGTAGCTGAGACGCTGGCGGCTGGCGTAGATCTGGAGCTGCTTCCCTTCGAATTCGATACTCGGGCAATTCACGCGATGCTTGACCTTGGGGTT
>JARBUQ010000305.1 GCA_029239545.1 Paenibacillus sp. | reverse complement strand
TTTTGTAATTGTGGTCGATTGCCATGAAGATGCGGATACATGTTCCGCTCCAAAACCTCCGTTTTTGACCTGTTTGCGGACACACGTTCCATTATTGGGCATGAATGTCCTCCAAAAGGACCCTATTTGCAGAAATAGCGGCTCCTGTGTCCGCCCAAACCTGCAATATGTGCTTTTGGAGGGATATAACGGATCTGCTGTCAGCTTAGCCTAAAGCCACTCGCTCTCGTTCACCTTGCCTGATTTGTTCGCACCACGCGTTGGGAGCAGCGCACGGTGCGAAACTTGCCGAGCACTGAAAGTGAGGTTGAACCTTAGTAAAGTGAACGATTTGTAAATTTGATTTGGTAGCGTTTACATTACGCAAGTTGATTATATGTCATCGCCGAATGAAGGGTAACGTGTAAACGGTTGTGATTTCTTATCTTTTATTGATGAAAAACCACCCAAAGCCTATGTAAAAGGAGTTTGGGTGGCTCTATTCATGAATTATGCAGGATTTCTATTTCGTAACCGTAACACTAGTCTCGCCGCTTCTCACCTGAACATGAACCCGTCCGGCTAAGGTCTGGAAAGAAAGCTCGAGGTCCGGGACGTTGGGAGCAACGACAGAGTGGATCGTATAACCGCCCGACTCTGCCCAACCAGCGACATTCGGACGAAGGCCAAGGATATCCTCAATCAGCACGGGGATCGGGGAGCTGGCCCAGGGATGACAGAGGCTGGTATTCGACTTCAGCTCCTTGGACCAGCTCTCGAAGCAGGTGGTTGCACCTTCGCGGAGCATCTGGGTCCAGTAGCCATGAATGGTTACTGGGCCGTTCGGTCCCTGCAGGTCATGACGCTCCTCAGTTACTAGCAAGGAGTAGGCGAATTGCTGTTCACCAGCCTGAGCCAGCGCCTTCAGGTAGAAGAACGAGAAGTATACCCCGCAGCATAACCGCTTCTGCTTCAGGAAGGAGATGACGTTATTGCTCACGGCGTCCACAGGGATCATGTGAAAGAGCAAAGGCAGCGTATTAGCGTGCAAAGAGCTGTGATCCGAGTGCTCTGCATCCGCGAATAGCCCTGTATCAGGCCGCCAGAAAGCATTCTGGAACGCCGCAAGCACACGCTGCCTTTCTGCCGGACGCGGTGTTTGTCCTAGAATAGCTCTGATTTCATCATTCGCACACAATGCGCCGTAATAGAACGCATTGATTACATTGTGACATCCGGGGGCAATTGGCTTGCTCAGCTCAAAGTCGTAGCCATCCCTCTGGTTGAAAGGCCAATCGACCAGATTCCATTTGTCTCCCACATCCACCAACAAGCCGTCATCACGCTGATAATCGGCGAAATATCGCATAATCCCTTCTGTAACAGGAGACATCTCCCTGAGAAAATCGAGGTCCCCGCTATGGCGATAATAATCCAGCAGCTGTTGAGGCCATTGAAGCGAGTAGTCGGCAATCTCCTGCATGAAGTTGCCGGGGGATACCGCCATCATTCCTTCGCATATAACGGTGCTGGCGGCGAAATCCTCCAAAGCTTTGCGATACATGCCCAGGTCGCCCGTCAAATACAAGTGGGAGAGAGCCGTTACGGTATTGTCTCCGAGATATTGGCCCTTCTCCCGTGACGGACAATCGGTGTAATGCTCCTGCGTGGCGTATTGAACACCGTTCTTGCATATCGCCCATACCTGATTAAGCGTATCATCACTCGATGAGAATGTGCAGGAGCTCCTGTCGAACGGATGGTGCCGCACGATTGCAGCAAAGCTGTCCGGCTGCACGGCTGCTTCGGAACCTAACACCTCTACATAACGGAACGCTTTGTAGTCATAGTATTCCAACTCGTCCCCTTCAGCCCTGCCGGATAAGGTCCAGGTTTCCCGATAGAGGCAGTTGCATCTTAATTCATCCCTTACATCCAGCTTGCCCTCTTCTTTAAGCTCTTCGCCGCAGCGAATCTCAATTTGTTCTCCTGCATACCCTTTGGCTCGCATAGTGAAGCTGCCTGTAATCTCTTGGCCAAAATCAATCCAATATCGATCTGCCTCACGTCGAATCACTTGGGCAGGCTGTACACGGTAAACTTCCACAGTCGGCGTAGGCTGCAATACAAGCTGATGATCTGCATCCAATCGTTCGTTTGCCGTT
The DNA here is from genome assembly GCA_029239545.1 of Paenibacillus sp. GTDB lineage: Bacteria > Bacillota > Bacilli > Paenibacillales > NBRC-103111 > Paenibacillus_AA. The sequence goes on along the minus strand of JARBUQ010000305.1, from coordinate 3,955 downwards.
CTCCAATCAGAATCATCATAATCCAGCTTCTGCCAGCCGATGAGCTGTTTACGTGCATCGATGGACTCCAGGAATTGAGTCTCATACCCTACTGTGGGAGCGAATGGACCCCCGTACTGTTCAGCCTCCGTGAACCTCCAGCTGGAATCCGTAGCAACTAATACCTCGCCGGCATCGTTCACTAGTTCTGCAAGAAGTCCCTGCCTGTAATCTCCGCTGGATAATGCCCGGTTCACTAACCCTTGATAATACACATGTACAGCTATTATGTTATCGCCTGGCACAAGCACTTTTGCAAGATCAATTCGATTATAGTAATAACGGAACGGGTAGCCCTGTGCTGGTCCTTGTGCAATCAACTGGCCATTCACATACAGCTTGTAATAATCGTCAGCGGTTATATCCAACCACAGTCCATTAATGGGATCAGTGGAGATATGGACTTTTCGGCGAATCAGCATATGCATGTTGCGAAGGTTGGGATCATGCGCAGGTGCCTTACGGGGCTCCAACTCCTTCTTGAGTAGATTGAGGGGTGTGAGTGCTAAGAACGATGGATGGGTTATCCATTTGGCGGACCATTGCTTGCGGTTCATTAAGTTAACCTCCTTTATTTTTACAACACCTGACTTTATACTAAGGGAAAATGCGCCGCAATTCTTGAAGAATACGGTTAAAATAATGGGTTGATCCGCTAGCGGAGGGGAAGAACAGTGCAACGCTATGAGAATGCAGATTTTATGAAGCAGGACGATTTGCTGATCCATGTTTTCACACACACCATTCAGAACCGTACAGTCGATCCGCATTGCCATGAATTCGTGGAATTTGTTTATATTTTTAATGGAACAGGCAAGCATGAATATCAGGGGAAGACGTATGCAATAGCAGCCGGAGATGTGTTGATTATTGAGCCGGAGGCCGTTCACGCTTACCATGTAGGACCACAGGAGTGTTTGCAAATCCGTAATATTTTGTTTCATCCGTCCTTTTTTGCCAAAGAGCTGGGCATTCTGGCCAAAGAGTCCACGTTCGTGCAATTTTATTTTTTGGAACCATTCCTGCGCGCCTCGTCTCCTTACCCATCCCACCTTCGCTTACTTCCTAACGAACGTATTTCGCTTCAGCTGTTAATTGACCAGATGGCGGCAGAATATGAGGGAAAGGAGCATGGCTACAAGGTGCTGTTGAAGACGAAGCTGATGGAGTGTTTCATCTATCTGAGCCGCTGCTACCTGCATCGTGAGCAAATCCCCGTGACTAGAGAAGCTTCCGAGCAGGAGTTGATGGAACAGGTCACCCGTTTCGTACATGCTAATTATGATCAATCCATTACGCTGGAGAAGCTGGGTCAGATGTGCGGCATGAGCGAGTCCGGGCTGCGTCACAAATTCAAAGCACATACCGGACTTACTCTACTTGAATACCGCAATGAAGTGCGGATTGGAATAGCCAAGCAGCTGCTGCAGCAGACAGACTGGCCCATCTCGGAGATTGCACTGGAGATCGGCTTTAACGATATCAGCTTTTTCAATCGGGTTTTTAAGCAGCGCTGTCAGTTGTCCCCAAGACAATATCGCATGCAGATGCTGAATCCGGATGTGGAGTAGAGCGGTCATTGAAAGTTATCAACTGCTGTGGATGAATTGTGTGTAAAAAGAAAATGAAAGTGGATAAATCGCGAAAGGTTGTGGATAAAGCTGTGGATATCGCAAAAAAAAGCAAAAAGTTGTCCACAGATCCATTCTTATTTAATGAACTTATTAGAAATATAAATTTCCTGGAGGGAAACGGCGTTTCACGGACAGAGATTCCGTTATCGGTGCCGAAATAAGGCAAATCGTCGGTTAGGCGGACACGGGACTTGTGAACTTCCAGTCAGGTCTTAATGAGCATCAGCAAAATCTGGTTTATGAAATTAGCATTGTGGTAATCATTCGGTTATTTTTGTATACTATATATGAACCAGAGAAGTAGCAGGATTTATAAGTAGAGTAAAATTATGCTTTAAGGAGCAGGCAAGATGGCAAAACCGGACCGTAATACTTTTCAGAATCGATTGAATGAACTGCTGAATTCCATCCGTCAGAATATATCGAGCGGAGTTTACAAGCCTGGTGATTACCTTCCTGCGGAGACAGCTTTGGCTGACCAGTTCCAGCTCAGTAAAAATTCCGTGCGCATCATACTGGAGAAGCTGACAGAGGAAGGGCTCATTATCAAGCTGCCCAGGGTGGGCACTCAAGTGGCTGCGAGGCCTCTGCAGACGGTTGTTCGCTTTGGCGTTTACCCTTCGTTGTACGAGGAAGCGAATATAGGCGAGCTTATTGCAAGGTTCGAGAAGGAGCATCCTTCCATTCGAATAGAGCAGTTAAAGCTGCCTTATTTTCAAGCGGAGAGCACCAAGCAGCTGCTGCAGTCGGGCATTGTTGACGTGATAACTTTGAATCACACCGATTATTTGCATTTTCGCGAGTTTGGAAATCTGAACGTGCTCGAACATTTTTCCCCTCAGCAGGAGGTGTACCCCTTTCTGAATGCCTTGTTCGCTGCGGAAGAGGGGAAGGTAGCTGTTAGGCCGTTTATTTTTTCTCCGGTTGTGATTTGTTACAACAAAGCACATTTTCAGCAGCGTCGGCTGTTCGAGCCGGACAGCAGCTGGGACTGGCAGGATCTGCGCGAGGCTCTGGGCAAGCTCTCTGCTCCCAACCGCTTTGGCCTGTTCTTTCACATATCCTCCTACACTCGATGGCCGATCTTTTTTTTGCAAAATCAGGCAAAGTTCCAGCGGGACGAAGAGGGGCTTCTGTCACTCACCGATCCGGATGCACTGAGCTTATTGCGCTTCCTTCGGGAGCTGATTCATGAGGAAGGTCTGTTCCCGCTAGTGATGTCGTTCGGGGAGCATGACGCGGAGAAGCTGTTCAAGCAGCAAAAGGTTTCGGTTATCCTCACAACCTACTATCGTTTGAATCAATTAATGGATGCAGAGTTTCCGTTCGACATTGCCCAGCTTCCCAAATCCCGCTCCCATGATACGCAGCTTCTGACTACCGGAATTGCGGTAGGGGCGATGTCCGCACAAAAGGAGGAAGCCAAGTGTTTTGCGGAATTTCTGCTCTCCGAAGAAAGTCAAACCTACATTCGCCGTCATACGTTCAGTCTGCCATCGAATAAATGGGTCACGGAGACGACTCAGCCTGAACTGCCGAACAAGCCTGCAAGGCTGGAGCTCCATAGGGAGCTTATTCCCCACTATGCAACCCATGATCGGCTGCAGCTGACTTTTGATGAGATACAGGTGTTGGGCGGGTGCCTGGGACAGTACTTTTCCGAATTGGTCGATGAAGAAGGACTAATTCGTTTATTCAATAAACAATTAAAGCATGACCGGAGTTTGAGCAATAGATAAAAGCCTTAGTGAGGAATTATTCCTTCACTGAGGCTTTTTTACGCAAGAAAGTATAAGATTCTGGGGGAACCGATGGCTATCCTTATCGGAATGGTGGAAATTAGCTGCAAAAAAGCAATTAAATCGAATGATCCGACTAGTGAGGCCGGATTAGTTGCAGATAATCAATTAATTGGCTAAAAAAGGCGACTCGGGAATCGGGTAGCGGCTGGGGAGGAGGAGATTATCTGCAAAAAAGCAATTAAATCGTGTTGACACTACCATTGGGGGGGATTAGTTGCAAGAAAGCACTTAAATGAGCAAAAAAGTCGATTGGGGACCATTTAGCGGGAATTAGTTGCGGTTCTGCATTTAAAATCGCTTGATTCGGGGTCCAGAGTGAGATTAATTGCTTTTTGGCAACTAAATGATCGTAGAGAGTAGAAACAAGAGGGCAGTAAGGTGGAGCGGAGAAGCATCAGCGGTTGCCCTTTGAATCTTGTGTTATAACCGATAAAAAATTCAATCAAAGAACACAAGTTCAAGAGGCAATCGTAGCCCGCC
>JARBUQ010000304.1 GCA_029239545.1 Paenibacillus sp. | reverse complement strand
ATGTGCCACTGCTTTAAAGAAGTCACCGGATTTTCGATCAACAACTATATTGCGCGTAAACGAGTGGATGAAGCGAAGAGACTTCTGCTGATGTCAAACGAACCAGTGGGAAGACTGTCGGAGCTGCTCGGCTTCGGGAATCCGATTCATTTCAGCCGTTTGTTCAAGCAGCATGTCGGAGTTTCGCCACTGGTATACCGCAAGCACAATCGGGAATGAAGCCAAGCTTCGCAATGGGTGGGGTACCCAACGGAGGAATGGCTGAACAGGACGATTAAGAATAAAGCCAAGCTTCATGAATGAATGGCTTGATTCTTTCTCAATATAAATAAAACCTTACAAATTATAGGGGAGTGGGTAAAATGCAAAAAGGCTTGAAAATGTCTCTTCTGCTGCTCTTGTCAGTCATAATGATTGCTTTAACCGCTTGCGGCAGTTCCTCCGGTCAATCGAAGAAAGAGGTTACTCTTGACTATCTCTGGTTCACGGACGGTATTGAAGGCGAAGTTATGAAAGGGTTGATCAAAGAGTATCAGGATAAAAATCCGAATATAAAAATCAACCTTATTGAAGTCGCTTACAAAGATCTGACCACGAAATTGAAAACGATGCTCTCTGGAGGGCAGCCCCCTGCTCTTGCCCGTATGACCGATACTGGCGCCTTTGCGAATCAAGCGGTCGATCTTACTTCTTATGTGGATAAGACTTTCACCGACCAATTTGTCGACTCCATCAAGCCGTACTATGTAGTGAACAATAAAATTATTGGAGCTCCGATGGATTTAACCGCAAACGGGATTCTGTACAACAAAACGCTGTTTAACAAAGCCGGTGTGAAGGTTCCTACGGATCCTAACAACGTTTGGACATGGGATGAGTACGCGGCTGCCTTAAAACAGGTTATGGAAAAAGGCGGAGCCAAATATGGGATGGTATGGGACTTCACACCTCATCGATGGTCCACACTGCTCTATCAGTTCGGCGGAAGCATGATCAGCGCTGACGGCACCAAGCCTGCCATTAACAGTCCAGAGGGTATTCAAGCTTTGGATTATTTCAAAAAGCTGCATAAAGACGGAATCATTCCAGAGTCCGTATGGCTAGGCAGCGAGAATCCAGCCAACCTTTTCCGTTCCGGGACTGTAGCGACACATTTCTCCGGCAACTGGAATTTGAGCAGCTACAAGGACATCACGAACTTTGAGTGGGGCGTAACCTATATGCCTAAGGCTAAAATCCGTTCGTCCGTTCCAGGCGGGAAATACCTGATGGCATTCAAAGGAAGCAAGGTCGAAAAGGAAGCTGCAGAATTCATCAAATGGGCTACTTCCAAAGAAATCAATTCCAGATACAACAAGGATTCATTGTTTATAAGCCCGCGTAAAGACAGCGCGAAGCTGGACTATGCTTTTGGTAAAGAAATGTTCGAAGTATTCGCAAATGAGTTAGCCAATACTACACCGCTGGCCGCTAACGATTGGTCGAGACAAACGGTTGTACCGAAGTTCTCCAACGATCTGAAGGACAACATTGTCAAGGTGCTGGGCGGAAAAGCAACCTCAAAGGAAGCTTTGGACGCTACAGCCAAACTGATTGAGAAAGCGATTGCCGAAGAAGGCAAATAGATGGTGAAAGCGGGCTGCCATTCCTTGCGGAAGGCAGCCCTTTCACTCCTATACAGATGGTGGAAAGGAGACAACATTATGTCACCAAGGTTGAAGAGGCAGCTGGCTCCGTATTTGTTCGTCCTGCCCAATTTTTTAATCTTTTCAACATTTATTGTGATCCCTGCTATTGTGGGATTTATTTATTCCTTTCATAAATATGACGGTTTGAATGAGAGGGAGTTTTTGGGGCTCGACAATTTCAAGGCGATACTAAGCGACATTGAGTTCTGGGCTGCTCTAGGCAGGACCGGAATCTATGCAGCAATAGTTGTTCCATGCATATTTGTGGTATCTTTGGGCATCGCGATCCTGCTTATCCAGGAAATCCGGATGAAAGGCATATTCCGTGCGATCATATACTGGCCCACGATGATCTCCTTCATTATTGTCGGTTTAACGTGGAAATGGATCATAGGGGAATTCGGGGTACTGAATTACTTGGTTACCAGTCTGGGCAAGGAGCCGATCGGGTGGCTGACGAATCCGCTCTATGCCACCATTTCGGTGATGATCGCCACAATATGGTCGCGGGTCGGATTCTTTATGGTTATCTTTATTGCAGGTCTGCAGGCAATTCCGACTGATATGTATGAAGCGGCCCGGTTGGACGGAGCGTCCAAGTGGCGTTCTTTCTTGACGATCACACTGCCGCTGCTTAAACCGACGAGCGTATTGGTATTTATGGTCTCTTTGATCGAAGCCGTTAAGGCCTATCCACTTATGTTCGCTCTTACAGGTGGAGGTCCGGGCAAGGATACGACCTATATCGTGCAATACATTTACCAAATCGGCTTCGGAAAGCAGGAGCTCGGGTTAGCAAGCGCCATGTCTGTCGTTCTGTTCGTTATTATCGGAGTCATTTCCGCCTTGCAATTCCGTCTATCGAAAGGGGGGGCCATCTGATGCGCACTCTCAAATGGGCTACTTATGCGATCCTGGTATTGCTGTCGCTGCTATGGATATTTCCAGTCCTCTGGACTGTGCTTTCAGCGTTCAAAACGAAAACAGAGCTATACAGCGCGCCTCCTGTCTTTTGGCCTTCCGAGTTTACGTTGGAGCACTTCGTCTCGGCGTTCGCCAAAGGGAATTTTGGCACCTATTTCATCAATAGCACCATCGTAACGGTCACCTCTACCTTGCTGCTCTTGCTGGTCAACGCCATGGCCGGTTTCGCATTAGCGAAATACCGGTTCAAAGGGGATACGATCCTTCTTGTCGGATTCATTTCTACATTGATGATTCCGCTGGAAGTAATCATGATTCCAATCTTCAAGGTCATATCCGCATTGGGCTTGTACAATAGTCTTCTCGGGCTTATCATTCCGCCAGCCGCTACTCCTACTGGGGTATTCCTTATGCGTCAATACTTGTTGACCGTACCGGATGAACTGCTCGAAGCAGCGAGGATAGATGGCGCAGGGGAGTGGAGAATTTTCTGGAGAATCATAGTGCCGATCGCCAAACCGATTCTGTCCGTGCTTGCAATCTTTTCTTTCATGTGGCGTTGGGACGATTTCCTTTGGCCTCTAATTGTAATCAGTGACCCAAGCAAATATACGATCCAATTGGCCATATCGAACTTTATCGGGGAGTACAATGTAGATTGGGGCAGTCTGCTGGCAATGTCTACGATAACGATGGTCCCGGTACTGGTTGTGTTTCTTATCTTTCAGCGGCAATTCGTACAGGGCATGGTTACATCAGGATTGAAAGGGTGACGTATAGATGAACTTGATATATCCGCCGCAGCAGCTGCGGCACAGTGTGCTGAACCGATGGCTCGTGAGCGGGGTGATGACTAGAAACGTTCGTTTTGAGCCGATGACGATGGAAGGGGATATTAACGACTGGCTGCTCAAAGGCTTCTCGATTCACGAGAATCCATGCCGCAAACAATTTGTGGACGAACGCAGGAAATCGGTACCTGCACTTCCGGTTTCTGCCCCTCCGGCTCCAGGGCAGGCTGTTACGAATTGGGACACCACGGTTGAATGGAATGTTTATTTCCCTTGGGGGAATCCTCGTGTTGAGCAATCGGGTTTTTATTTTATGCCCACACACATGCTGAGATATGCCTATACCGTGGTAGTGTCTCCAAGCGCGCATAAAGCTGTATTGAACCTGAAAACTTGCGGTGGCGTTGCTTTATGGGTGAACGGCAGCTTAGCGGCAGACTTCACACCGTTTACCAGAAACATAGAACAACAAGTGAAAGTGGAAGTGGAACTGCTAGCTGGAGAAAATAATTTGGTTATTTGTCATGAGGATTTGGCCGAACGAGACACGTTATATCACTTTACACTAGAGTATACCGGTTCCGCTGCAATAGAGCTCCTTATCCCTTTACCTGATTCGGAGGATGCGGAAGACATCCGGATGATGGAGCGTGCCTTCGAACTGGCGTTTCTGCCGACGGACAGTGTCACCGACGGTGAAGTAAGGCTTGCTTTTACTGAACCTTTCACGCAGCCAAAGTCTTTTGAAATGAGCTACGGGAGCTTCTTCGACGGAATAAAGACTGCACAGCTCATATTGGGAGCGGGCCGGGAGCATCTAGTGCTTGCTCATACGGATCGATATAGTGCGGATTACAAGTATTTTGAGATTGTTGCACGAATCGGGAGAACAGCCATCCGTAAGTTATTCGGAACGGAATTGTATAACAGCAGCTTCCAGCCTGCTGACAGTTTGACATTGACAGTGGAGGAACGGAAACGGATAGCCCTTCAATGTGTAGCTGCAGCAGGAATACGCAACATTCATACTGCTATTGCTAAGCTGAGTACGGGAGGCTCCGCGGGAGACACCGCGGAGATCATCCTTGAAGGGCTCACCAGCATCCGGGAACGCAGAGATTGCGCTGATTTTTATTTGATCGCTTTGTACCGGTTCTGGCATGACTACTATGACAGCGGTTTGTTCCCGGAGAGCTTTTGGGAACAGATCAAAGACACGATACTTGGTTTCCGATATTGGATTGATGAACCTGGTGATGATGTGATGTGGTTCTTCAGTGAAAATCACGCCTTGTTATTCCACAGCTGTCAGCTGTTGGCCGGACAACTGTTCCCGCAGGATACATTCCTGAATAGCGGAGAGTCGGGAGAACAAAGACGTATAAAAGCGGAAACGCAGCTAACCGGATGGTTCGAAAGGTTTTTCGAGGAAGGTTTGGCAGAATGGAATTCAAATGCTTACATCCCGATCGATGTCCTCGGGCTGGTGAATTTGCATGACTTGGCTGCCATGCCGGAATTGCGGGAGCGGGCGAAGCAGGCGCTTGACCTGCTGTATGAATACATGGCTGCCGAAGCTCATAACGGGTATTTGGCTGCGACGTTTGGCCGCAGCTACGAGAAGGAGTTGATCGGCAACCATTCGGCAGGCACGACGTCGCTTATTTGGGCCGGTTATGGGGTGGGCAATGTAAACAGCACATCGTTCAACGTGTCGATGTATTTGTCAGATTATACGCCTCCGCAGGAGTATGCCGACCTGCAGCATCTGCAGCCGGACGAGGAACTGGTGTATCGCCTTGAGCAGGGCAAGAACGGATATGCGAAGCTGTACCATTACCGGACCGATACATTCGCAATGTCGAGTATTGCGGATTTTCGTCCAGGTGCTGGAGGGTATCAAGAGCATGTCTTTCATCTGGCGTTCTCACCGGAAGCACAAGTGTGGGTGAATCATCCAGGAGAAATTTATCCTTATGGTTCGGGACGCCCTTGTTTCTGGGCGGGCAATGGTTTTTTGCCAAAGGTGGGCCAATATAAAGGGCTGGGCATTCTATTGTTCGACAACAAGGTAGAGCATGATGCCGATTATACACATGCCTACTTCCCTACGTATGCGTTTACCGAAGTGGAGCAGCATGGAAGCTGGCTGTTCGGGATGAAGGATAATGCTTATGTGGCTGTGTATGCGGCGAACGGGCTGCATATGACGGAGGCAGGGCCGAACCGGGGGCGTGAGATCACTTCACCCGGCCGTAGGAATGTGTGGATCCTACGGGCTTCCGATAAACTGGAGTGCGGCACGTATGCGCAATTCATGGATATGGTACGAGAGACGACGGTGGACATCTCGCTAGAGCTTGGGGACGTGCAAGTAAATTTAAATGATTTCAGTTACGGTAATATAGAGTTCAGCTGGGAGCGCCCGTTCACCGTGAACGGTGAAGCTGTGCCAATTACAGGATGCGGTGTGAAAGGAAGCTTGGAGAGAACGACAAGAGCACTTGGTGTGAAAGATTAGATTTGGATATAGAGAAAAGCGTTGAGAAGCCATTGCAGGCTAAATCAACGCTTTTTGTATGCAAGGATTATCGTATGGCAGTCGCCGCTACATTTTTCGAAGTAGCTTCCTCTCGAGAACAAAATTTCCAAACGGGATTATCGAGGCAATTAATGCAAACAGCACCTTCTGGATGGACCAACGGTGAACAAAAGT
>JARBUQ010000303.1 GCA_029239545.1 Paenibacillus sp. | reverse complement strand
CGAAGGCGGCTATGAGTCCACCTGCAATTTCTTCTTCGGATTAAGAGGCCCATTCGTGCCTGAGATCGAGGATATCATTTTGGGACAGATTGCCAAGGCGGTATTGTAAGGGCTGGCTGTTTTGCGGTTTAAATGTGGGTTACAATACGATATTGAAATGACTGACGCGAAGCACGCGCCGTTCTTAACTACCGATGGATAATCGGCGAGTTGGGGACGGCGTTTTTTAACAAGTTCTCAGACCATCTAAGGAGACAAAATGATCTTGTTAATGATGGCTGGAAAATTTTGCGGTTCACATACGATGATATTAAGGATCGTCCCAGGAGCTGTCAGCAGCAGTTGCAGCAATTCATGGGGCGTTGGGCGGGAGCAGGTAAAGGTGATGGGAGCGGGTTTCAACAATTAAATGTGTTGGAAAGGGAGATTGTTCGCATGGCTTCAAGGCGTGTCCATCCCTTTGGCATCTCGGAGATCAAGGTTTGGTTAGATGTCCAAAGACAGACTGCGGCTAAGTTGGCATCGATGCTGCTGGAGAAGGACTGGATCATACCACATGGACTAGGGGATAGGGGAAAACAGCTCTACACTTTAAATCGGACTAAGGAAATCTTATTTTAAGGGGTGTGGCTGCTGATACTTTAGTGAGATAAAGCAGATGTCGAAAAATTGTACACAGAACGATTAAATTGCTTGATTTTAGCGGTCAGATGTACAAAAAATCGACATCTGAAGCGGAAAATGAGCATAAAAGAGCACGAAAAAGGTGGATTTAGTGGTTTTGGGCAGGTCAGATGTACAATTTATCGACATCTGACTGCCGAACACCGGCTTTTAGTCCGATCTGTGTCGAAATTTTCATCATCTGATCATGATTGGACTGGTGAGAAGGTGGAGCAGCAGGAGCAAGAAAAGAAAACAGAAAAAGCCCCTGCATCGGGCATGAGCCTAAAGCAGGGGCTTCCGGGTTGATGTTCTTACAGGCCTTTCGTGCGGTCTTCGTTGTAAGAAGACGTCAGCATGGCCACGATGAACATAATTAATGTGACCATCACGAGCCAGAACGTTGTAGATGTGAAAATTTCCATGCACATGCACCTCTTTTATCGTGGCTTTCTTGACTACCCCTATTATACCCAACTGTCCCGAAAAAGAAAATGTTCAATTGTGAACATTTCGTGTGGACAGGCCTCACTCGCCTTCCTGTCATCAACTGTTCAATCGTACCTCTATCAATTAGAATCGATCGATTCTAGTGATTTTATAGTTTTTCTGTATTCGTTCGGCGAAACCCCTTCCAGTTTTTTGAATACTTTACTGAAATATTTTTCGTCCTGATAACCGACCGCTTGAGCAATATCAGCAATTTTGAGCAGTGGATTAAGCAAAAGCAGCTTTGATTTATCGATCCTGATACGGCTAATATAATCGACCACATTTTCTCCGAATTGCTGTTTGAATTTACGGGAGATGTATTCACGGCTCAGGAAGAAATGGTCAGACAAATCCTGCAGCGTTAAGTCACCAGCGTAATGATGATCGAGATAACGAGCGATGTCGTAGATCACCTTGCTGCCCTGGACCTGGTGATTCTGCAGCAACTTGACCAGCTTCCTCATGCTCTCCATGAGCTCCAGATGCCACATTGCAATGGACAGCTTGCCTTCACTATCCATCGGAACGATATAGGTTGCATCCTCTGAGGGCAGTCGGAGGCGAGAATTTTCTTCTGCGAACAGATCATGCATCCATCTATTCTTGAGGACATTATATTCATGGCCCCATAGCTCCAACTGCTCTACAGTTATTTCATCCAACTGGTTCACAGCATCAATCCATGTATTAACGGCGACTTCTATCTGCTCAAGCTTGCCGCTGCGAATGGCGATACGAATATGCTCTTCATAATCCGTCAGGTGTAATGTATGTGGAAGGGAGATTGTAGAATAATCCTGAAACACAACAATTCGGCTGCCCGACTGCAGTAAGTTGCGTTTTTTAAGAGCGGCTCTTGCTTCCTTATAGGAGTCTTGAAGTCCACCAGGAAAGGATTTGCTGAGTCCGATGCCGAAGTCCAGTCGGGTATTAAGCGTTTGAAAAATGCCGCGGCTGATCTCAGCCGTTATGCTCTCCACTTGGGAGAGGTTGTCCCAGAACAGCAGGATGACTTCCCCAGGGTGGTTCCAATATCGGAAGGCAACCCCGACTTGTCTTTTCTCCAAAAAGTCATTGCATATATTAATGAGCGTAAAAAATAAAAGGTCACGACGATTAGAGAATTTCTCATCCAAGGAATGCTCCAGTGTATCCAGACTGAGTACAGCGATCCGACAAGCATCGGTTTGAAATAAGCCGGCTAACTCGGGAGTAAGCTGTTTTCTCAGCGTTTCGGATTCGCTTGATTGATTCAAAAGTGTGGATAATAAAGTATCCCTGTAGATGGGCTTGATCTGATTCATCTCCATATTGCGTAAATGCTCTTGCGACTTTGACTTCTCCTCCATTCTCCAGCTATGCGCGGCTCTAATTAATGCTTGTTGAAGCTGTACACCATCCAGCGGCTTCAACAAATAGTCGGTTTCCCCATATTGCATGGTGTACTGGACAATATCGAAATCGTCCTGCTCGCAAATGACAATAATTTTACAAGGCAAAACACGCAATTGGATCCATTCCAGCAAGTCCAAGTCGTTATTTAGAGGCATTCTTCTACTCGTAACAACTATTTGTGGTAGTTCCTTCTCGATTAGAGCTATTGCGTTCCTTCCATCTTCAGCCGCCAGAATGGTGTCAATTCCGAGCACGTCCCAATCAGCCAACTGCCTTACAGCTTCCCTAACATGACTCTGTTCATCTGCAATTAGCACCTTCATACCGTCCGTTCTCCCTCCAGGTTGATTAAGAATAAGAATACCACCTGTTTTTTGTGAGAAATGTACTGCGCTTTAGAAACCAATACAGGTTGACTTTCCTGGCATATCGCTAAGGTCATTGTGAGCAATTTGAGGTCAATATATTCCACTTGTAAGCTGTTTTTTGGAGTTGTGTGTTGACGGTGCGTGAAACGGGTGCTATCATAAAATTATGTTTGGTATATTGAATTTAATTTTGTTATTACGAAAATATAAAATGATGGATGGTGTCTTTCTATGAAAATGCAAGGTAATATTCCCGTGATTCCTACCCCCTTCTTGAACGGTAAAGTGGAGTTTGCTGGATTCGACAAGCTTCTTGAGCATACACTCGCCGATGTGGACGGATATGTAGTTTGCGGCAGTACAGGCGAAGCACCAGCCATGACACGTGTGGAACGGGAAGAGGTCATTCGTTATGTAGCCTCCAGGACGCCAGCGGATAAACATCTTGTTGTAGGCTTAGGCCATACATGCCTGGACGAGGCAGTAGAGATCGGATTGGCGTCAGCGGCAGTAGGAGTGAAGGCTGCGCTGGTGCCTAGCCCGTATTATTTCCCGAACTCTTTGGGGATGGTGATCGATTATGTAGGCAAGCTTGCTGACCGTACGGGACTGGACATCGTCTTCTATGATAATCCAGTTACAACTGCCACCCGCTTCACTATAGATGATCTGATTCAGCTTGCTCAAGCGGTTCCTCAGATTAATGCTATCAAAATGACCGACCACAGCTTTGACAAGATTCGCAAGTTGAAACAGCACACCGGCCTGACCGTCTTTGGAGGCGATGATATTATTTGCTTCCGTGCTTTTGTGGCAGGTGTAGACGGCAGCATGATTATTGCTCCTATAATATATCCGGAAGCCTTTCGGCGCTGCTGGGAATTGTTTCGGAGCGGACAAGTCGAGGAAAGCTTCCGTCTGTACAGCGAGACTTTGCTTCCCTTCATCAGTATGTTCGGGCCAGGAGACGAGATCCCTACGACCAAAGCCTTGTTCCAGCATCTTGGCATCTTCGCAAGCGCTGAAGTGCGCAGTCCTTTGCTCGCGTCGGATGAGTCTCGTGTACGCGAAGTACTGCTTGGTTACAATCAAGGACTTGCTAACAAGAATTAAATATCGGCATAAAGAGCTTCGAACGTTTGATGTTCGAGGCTCTTTGCTTGTTCGGGAGCACTTGTCCGTTCTAATAAGCTTGGCGGATTCGGCAAGCCAGGGCTAGGAATAGTCGCAAATGGAACGATTACATAGTAAAATCATCAGATTTCATAGCACAAATTTCACAAGTTTCGTTTTTGCCTCGATAGGATTGTTACAACGCTTCCCGTCCAGTTCGGTTCCTTGTTATAATGAGGCTAAATTCTGAGCTTATCTTCAAGAGCGAAAAGAGGAGGACGGATTATGTATCGTGTGCTTATTGCAGATGATGAACCCTATATCAGAGACCGTGTTGCGAACCATATGCCCTGGGGAGAAATCGGCTTTGAGGTTGTGGGGATTACCGAGAGTGGAGAACAGGCACTTGATCTTTTCCATTCGGTCAAGCCGCACGCGCTGCTTACTGACATCCTGATGCCCGGTATGAGTGGCCTGCAACTGATTCAGACGATCAAGGAGCACGACCCACGCATGAAGCTCATGGTCATGAGCGCCTACGACGACTTCAAGTATGCGCAGCAAGCTATGCGCTTGGGCGTGAAAGGGTATTTGCTCAAGCCGATCATCCGTGAAGAGTTCGTCGAGCTGCTGCAGATGGTAGCGGATGAGCTGCACCAGGAGGTGCCAGAGCTTGGCCGCCAAGCTGCGCCAAGCGGCTGCGGAGAGCATGCTGCGAAACCTGGCAATGCCTATATTCGTTTGGCGAAGAGCTACATCGAAGAACATTATGAGGAGAAGCTGCGGTTGGAAGATGTCGCTGAATTCGTCTATATGAATCCCAACTATTTCAGCTCTGTGTTCAAGCGCGATATGGGACTCAGCTTCGTCGATTACGTGAACGAGCTCCGCATCCGCAAGTCGATGACCTTGCTTTTGCAGACGGATGAAAAAGTGTATGAGGTGTCCATGCAGGTAGGATACAACAACTTCTCCTACTTCAATAAGTTGTTCAAGAGGAAGAACGGAGTCACGCCGCAAGTATACCGCGAGCTTGGCCGCAGCGGAATGAAGGCACAAGGTGCCTCTTCGTGATGCAGCGCAGAACGATCAAATTTACGCATTTCCTGATGCTGTTCTCCCTCAGCGTAACGATGATCCTACTGCTGGTTATCGGGACCGTTCTCTACAGCAAGACCAAGCACATCCTGGTAGAAAAGATCAACCTGATCCATTCCATGAAGCTGAACCAGGCTTCGGCGGACGTGCGGAAGCAGTTCGAGGATCTATACAAGTCGTTCGACGGCTTCCGTAATCATGAGTTGATGATCGGCACCGTGCGAAGGCTTTCAGAAGAGCACATATCGGCTTATGATCGCTTCACTCTGACCAAAGGCTTGCAGACATCGATCACCAACTTCAAAATAGGAAACGCTTTCATTGATCATGTTATGGTCATGACGCACCGACAGCAATACAGCTCTAACTTGAAATATTTAGAATATTTTCTGGATGGCAATCTGCTGCCCTTGAAATTGGAACAGGATCAAATCGTGTTTGTCCCACCTGGCCGTACCTATGAATTGTTCCATATGGAGCGGAGCGCAATTGATCATCCCCTGCTGATTGACATGATGGACCCGCTTGACAAGTCGATGTACTTTCTCTGCCGGCTTAATGATGCGGATGGCGAACAAATCGCCTTGATGTTCATGCTGCTCAATCCGAGTGCGCTGGAAGCGCTAATTCCATATGCGGACTCGCTAGCGATTGTGGGGGAGGACGGGAGTCTGCTCTATCGGGGCGGTGGGGTGGAGGCAGACCTACCACGTCAGCTCTCGCCAAGCGCTTCAGGCACGGTGACTGTCTCGTTGGAGGGTAATCGCTATGAATTTCGCCCGATCGGATTTAATGGCTTTCGTCTCTTATTCGTGGAGCCCGAGCTCGATTTTCACCACAAGCAAATTCGAGTCATTGCGTGGTATTCGGTCCTGACGCTCATGGGCAGCGCTTTTCTGTCCTACATTTTCTCCCGATGGATCGGCATGAACATTCTGCTCCCGCTCCACGGGCTCATTCGTTGGATTCGCGGCTTCGAAAGGCTGGAGGATCGT
>JARBUQ010000302.1 GCA_029239545.1 Paenibacillus sp. | reverse complement strand
AAAACAGATGCTGCAGCTGTTCCAAATGACAAGATTGGGACTACAGATCACATATATAGCGCATTCGGATGGGACCGAGATGTGATTCAGATGATCGAATCCATGGCCCAGACCGGAGCTGAGCCGATTCGTTCCCTCGGCTTCGATGGACCGCATGCTGCATTGAACTGGGAACGCCAGAACATTCCCGATTTCATCAAGGAAAGCGTAGCGGTTGTAACGAATCCTGCGATTGACCGTGACCGTGAGATGGAGCATTTCTCAACACGGGTAGTAATTGGCTCACGTCCGACAGTTTACGGTCAAATCGATAGCGGTATTCGTTTTGAGCTAATGGCTCCTATGGTGCTGGAAGGCGAGAATGGAGTAGGCTCCCAAGACGAGATCAATCATATGTCGCTCGAGCAAATTATTGCTGAATGCCGCAAGCAAGGAGAGAACGCGGTAGTCTTCCTCTCCATTACGTTCAAACGCGGTACGTCTCTGCAAGCTGCTCTCGAGCAGTTGGCTGCAGATGCGGTTCAAGCCGTACAGAATGGTGCGATTCTCATCGTCTTGGACGATGCAGCAGCGCACAAGGATGACAATCTGTGGATGGACCCGCATTTGGCGGTTTCCAAGGTAGATATTGCGCTTCGCGCTGTGAAGCTCGGCAGTGGAGACAATCTTCGCCGCCACGCTGCAATCGCCCTGCGTTCGGCTTCGATCCGCAGCCTTCATGACATTGCACTCACTTGCGGACTCGGTGCTGAAATAGTTTCCCCTTATCTGCTGTTCGAAACAGCCGCAGACAAGGACGGCCCGGCAGCTGCCCGCAAAGTATTGCTCACGCTGGCCAAAGGTCTGGAGAAAGTCATCTCCACTATCGGAACACACGAACTGAGAGGGTATACCCGCTTCTTCTCTTCAATCGGACTCAAGCCAGAGCTTGCAGAAGTGCTTGATATCGTGAACTATCTGGGAAGCGAGCATGCTGGAACAGGCTTCGCGGAGCTTGAGCAGGATGCCAATGCCCGATATGCTGATTTTGTCAACCCCAAAGCTAAGGCAGCCAAGAACTTCCGCTTCTTCCAACGGATGTGGAAAGCTCTTGGAGACGCTGCTTCCGGTGCAGCACCTTACAGTGAGTATATGGACAAATTACGTGAAGAAGAAAAGCGCAATCCGATCTCGATCCGCCACATATCGGATTTCAATTATACGAAGGCGCTCCAGGGCCGCAAGCCGCTGGATGTGTCGGAAGTAGATATCTCTATCGGCGATCATAGCTTCCCTATGCTGATCTCCTCCATGTCCTTCGGTTCGCAGAATGAAACTGCATTCCGCGCTTATGCTGAAGCTGGCGAGCGGATGAACATGGTAACGATGAACGGCGAAGGCGGCGAGATCAAGGATATGCTCGGCCGTTATAAAAAAACCCGCGGTGCTCAGGTTGCATCGGGTCGATTTGGTGTAAATGTAGAGCTCGCAAACGCAGTAGCCTTCCTGGAAATCAAAATTGGTCAAGGGGCCAAGCCAGGTGAAGGCGGTCACTTGCCTGGCTCCAAGGTAACCGCGAAGATTGCGGCAGCCCGGAACGCTACAATTGGCTCTGACTTGATCTCGCCTTCGAACAATCATGATATTTATTCGATTGAGGATTTGTCCCAGCTCATCAGTGAGCTTAAGGAAGCAAGCGGCCGCAAGGCCAAGATTATTGTAAAATGTCCTATCGTCCCTGGTATCGGTACGATTGCAGTTGGTGTAGCCAAGGCTGGAGCAGACGTGATTACACTGTCTGGCTTTGATGGCGGAACAGGTGCGGCGCGTATTCACTCGATCACTCATGTTGGCTTGCCAACCGAGATAGGAACGAAACTCGCTCACGTCGCGTTGATCGAAGCTGGCTTGCGTCATCAGGTTGAGCTATGGTCCGATGGCGGACTCAAATCTGGCGCTGACGTCGTTAAGATGGTCATGCTCGGCGCGAACCGCGCAGGCTTCGGCAGTCTGGCTATGCAATCGATCGGCTGTACTACATGCCGCGGTTGTCATCTGGATACATGCCATGTGGGGATTGCCACACAGATTGATTCGATGGAAGAAGCGGATGAGAAAGGTCTTCGTCGCTTCGTACCGCGTGTATATGATACTGCGGTTGAGAGCTTGATCCGTCTGTTCAGCGGAATCGGTGATGAGATTCGTCAGATCGTAGCCGACTTAGGCTTCTCCAATCTGCAAGAGCTGGTAGGCCGTTCCGACCTGCTCGAGCAAGCCGCTAAGCAGGATCGCATTGATCTGTCCGACCTGCTGCGTCCAGCTCCACTATCGTTCCTGCAAGCCGCATCGGAAGCGCAAGCTCAAGCAGCAGCTACTTCATCAGATATCCGGGTTGCTGCCGGTGCCGAAGGTCAGGAATTTTATCCGGATGCAGTCGTATTCAACAGCAGTCCAATTGTACGCAAATGGTCCAAGGTTGTGGCTGATTCCCGTATTCTCGGTACTCGCTACTCCAGTCACCGTGTTCGCGACCGCTTCGATGGAAGCTATGATAAGCTGCCCGAAATCAGCCTGAATCTGACGGATGGCTCTGTGCCAGGGAATGGCCTTGCAGCCTTTAATGCTCGCGGTGTGAACATTACCGTACATGGTGGCGCTGAAGATGGTGTGGGTAAGATGTCCCTCGGCGGTAAAGTTGCCATCATGAAGACACCTGGCAAGAACGGTCGTTTCATCAACGGCTCCGTTGGTAAATCGTTCTGCTACGGCGCACAAAGCGGATTGTTCATCGTCCAGGGCGGTGCCGACTCCCGTGCATGCATTCGTTTGTCCGGCGCAGATGTGATCTTCGGTGGAGAGATCTCCTCCCCGATCCAGGATGAGCTCGGCAATATTGCCAGCCGTGCCAATCTTAAAGGCTTCGCATTCGAGTATATGACCAATGGCCGAGCAGTGGTTATGGGTGATCCAGGCCCATGGATCTGTGCAGGTATGACGGGCGGGGTCATCTACCAACGTCTCGTGCCTGAGATGGGACTCGATCGCCAAGCGATTGAACGTCGTGTCGCCAAAGGCGCCAAGGTCAGCCTTCAACCGCTGGGAGCCCAAAGCCGTGCGGACCTGACTCAGCTGCTTGGATCCTACAAGCAAGAGCTGCTAGCCACAGGCCAGCAGGAGGAAGCTGCCAAGATTGATGCTTTGCTTGTCAACCTCGATGCCCATTTCGTGCGCATCTCACCGGTAGGTATGCAGGCTGATCAATCCGTAGCGACTGAATAATAATATCATCAGGCTCAGCCAAGCCTCTCTCCTCTGGTTTATTACAGAGGGAGAGCCAGCCGAGCTTTTTCTTTTGCCTAATGTGCAGTAAGATAGAAGCATTACCATTCTGGAGGTCCGAATGCCTATGCTCAAAAAAGTTATGCTGCAGGTCCAGCGGCGTTGGAAGCTCCTCTTTATTATGCTGCTCGTTCTGCTATCGCTGAACTTCATCCAACTTCCATATTACGTCGAGCTCCCTGGTTCCGTAGAACCTCTCGACGATCGGGTCACCGTGCAGGGTAAGCGTCATACGGATCAAGGCGAGCTCATGTTTACTACCGTGTATTCGATCAGCGCGAATCCCTACGTGTGGGTGTATGGCAAGCTGTCGCCCAGCGCCAAGATCATCCCCAAGAAGCAGAAGCTCGGGCTGGTACGCAATCAGGAATCCTATAGCCGCTTGCTGCAGTGGATGCGTGATGACTCAGAGGCGAGTGCCATCATTGCTGCTCTGCATGTGCTGAACAAACCCGTACAGTTGGACTACCAAGGGGTCATCATTAATTATTTCCTCGCTGGCGCCCCATCGGCCAACGTGTTATTCGAAGGGGATATTGTCACCGCTGTGGAAGGCAAAGGCATCAAGAGTGCGGATGATCTCAAAACAGCGTTAGCCAACAAGCAGCCTGGCGAGACGATTGGTGTTACGGTTAAGCGGGGCTCCAAGACTGAACAGCTGAAGGTCCCTTTGACGGAGCTGAATGATTCAGCAGGTAAGCGAACGGGCTTTGGCTTCGGATACGCCACTGTCCAAACACCGATTCATAATGAACAGATAGATTTCAACCTGAATGATATCGGAGGACCATCGGCGGGATTCATGCTCGCTCTGGAAATCGTATCTCAATATAACCAGGGCGAGCTTCCACGCGGGTATAGAATTGCAGGTACCGGAACGATCGATGCTAATGGGGTAATTGGTCAAATCGGCGGCATGGATCACAAAATTATCGCAGCAGCACGTGATGATGTTGACTATTTCATCATTCCCAAAAATGTAAATCCGACCGATCAGAACGAAACCACAGCGCTCGGAGCGTACAGCAAGCTGAAAAACACGTCGATGAAGCTCGTTCCTGTTGCAACACTAGCCGAAGCGGTCGAATACATCCAGAAGCTGCCGGTTAAGAAATAATCATAGTCGGGCCTCCGGCATGCAACGCCACTCCGAATGCTGGGTGGTGCACGTGGAGCGGTATAGATTGCGCAGGCGTCCTCCTCAGGAGGGCGTTTTTGCTTGGCAGGTTGCTCGTACAGGCCCTAAGACTCATAACAGTGGGTATAAGCTATCATTTCACCGTAAAGGCATGCTCCTTTTTGAATGAGAGAGGGTGGAGAGGAATATAAATGGAGCATCAGTAAACTATAGATGAGGTGGATTGTATGGAAGAGGATCAAGATGTGAAGAATAACAAAGTATATGGGGTGCTTGCCTACATTATTTTTTTCATTCCCCTGCTCGCGGCCAAGGATTCCAAGTTTGCCATGTACCACGCTAATCAGGGCTTGCTGCTTTTCCTGCTTTATTTGGCTCTCAATATCGTGCTTCGGGTTATTCCGTTTATAAGTTGGATTTTACTGCCTTTTGTTGGTCTGTTTTGTCTCGTGCTTGCAATTCTCGGAATTGTAAATGCAGCTAAAGGTGAAAAGAAGCCGCTTCCTCTTATTGGACATCTCTCGATCTTAAAGTAGCGTATATGTGCAAAAATCCCTTAATGGACTGCTGGTATTTGCCCGGCCCGGTATGAAGTCTCTCGATAGGGAGGTGTGCCGGGCTTTTTCTTTTGCTCAATGTGCAGTAAGATAAGATGTAAATAGTTGAACGAAAATTGATTGTCCAGGAACGATTGCCTCCAGCAGCCTGTAATATGAATTTGTTATCACAAATTAAGGAGTTAGACGAACCACATGAAGCCAAACCAGACTATTCTTTTTGACTTGGATGATACGTTGATCCATTGCAATAAATACTTTGATTTCGTGCTCGCTCAATTTTTCGATTTAATGACGACCTGGTTTGCGGGTTACCGGATTACGACCGAGGATGTCAAGAATAAGCAATATGAGATAGACGAGTTGGGTGTGCAGAAGCACGGATTTGTATCAGACCATTTTCCGCAATCGCTTGTGGATACATATGCTCATTTCAGCGCTATGACCGGGCGTCCAACTTCCGAGGAGGAGCAGCGCAGATTGTACGACATCGGCATGAGCGTGTATGCCCAAACGATTGAGCCATACCCCAACATGACGGAGACATTGGAACGCTTGACTTATCACGGCCATCAGCTCTATTTGTACACGGGGGGAGAAACGGTAATCCAGGAGCGGAAAGTAAAGCAGATGGGACTCGAAATCTTTTTCGGGGACCGCATCTTCATCTCGCCACACAAAACCACATCTGTGATGGAGTCCATCCTGGACAAGCAGAAGTTCGACCGAAGCCGTACTTGGATGATAGGCAACTCTATCCGCACCGACATTGTGCCTGCTATCGAAACCGGGATTAATGCCATTCACATTCCTGCGATCACCGAATGGAAATACAACATAGTAGAAATTACCACCGAGCCTAAGCGACTGTTCCTGCAGCTTAAATCCTTGCTTGAGGTGCCTCCTGTTATTATGAAGCATAACAATCTCATATGAGAAAAACCTCTGGGGCAGATGACTCCAGAGGTCGTTTGTGTTGGATATCAGTTAGGCGGTGGTAGGGCAGACAGGTGGGCTCCGATCGCTGTTGTACTTGAATTCTTTGATCGTGTTTTAGTGGTTAGAATTCAAGTACAAAGGCGAACACTTCGTTTCTCCGCTCCACCTGCCTGCCCTTTTTGT
>JARBUQ010000301.1 GCA_029239545.1 Paenibacillus sp. | reverse complement strand
CATCCGATTCGCTTTGCACAGCTCGCATAGATCCCTTAAGCGGCTGACGTATTGCTTGCGTTCCTTTACTGACACGTCTTTGCTTGCCTTATGTCCCGCGAAGGTTCGAATTCGGTTCACGCCAAACCATTTTGCTGCTTCTATTAATTGTGCGCATTTCTCCAGTGCAGCCCCGGTATCCCGATCGGAAGAGATGTCCAAATAATCGCTAATCATGGAGATGCAACTATTATGCTCTTGCAAGCGCTGAAGCTGTCTGGGTGTATTCTCTCGCTCACATTCATATAAGGAAAGGGCATGAACTCCCCACAATTCGATGCCGTCGAAACGTTCCTTAATCGCGAAGCTGACCAGATCGCTGAACGAGATGAGCTGGTGCCGGAATGAAATCGTGCATAAGCTGATTTTCATACCGTCACCCCGTTCTTTGTCAGAACATGCTGCTTCCAATGCATATATTTGCGCTGAACCTCCTGCTTAATATCCAGCTCAATATTGTCCATCTCGTCCAGGCTCTGCAGGATTCCAGGCAGCATACTGGTTCTCCCTGTCATAGCCAGCTTCATCGCCCTGTACTGTACATTCGAGAATCCCTGCACCAGTTGTTCAATCTTGTCGCACCAATGCTCAAACTCGAGGTAGGGAGCTCCTGCCTGATCATTCAAGTACATCAGAGCATGCTCATAGCTGTATTTGCGGATAGCAATTACCGGGAGCTGTTTCACCGCTTGAACGAGCATGGCTCTTGTATACCCATCCTGCTCCAACGCCATCTTTCTGATTAGCTCCTTCAATTTCCACGTCAGGTCGTTATAATTTTTATCGAAGCTCGCAGCATAGAATTTTTGCAAAGGTTCCGGAGCTGGAGGATGAACGTTCAAGGTATCGATATAGAACCCGCCGCCAAATGGATTTTGAAGAAACGCCTCAATTACCTGCTCCCGCTGTACAACCCCTTCCCATCGGAAATCAGGGTCGATCATCAACCACTCGTCCTCCCTCTCTGCCTTGGATACAATCAGGAAATGAGGAAAAGGATTCTGATGAAACTTGTTCTCACGCTCCGGCATGTAAGACATGTCAATCTGGACGATGATCGAGCGGTACTTTGGACATTCATCCATAAGAGTTAGCAGAGTTGCAAGATTGTCTTTCTGACTTCTTGTACGATCGTACCATTCGTGCACCTTCGGACCGAATAGCTGCTCGAACCAATACAAAAAATAGTCATGTGTCAGATTGTGCTGATAATAAGTAATTTCACCCAGGGGCGTAACATCAAACTCTGCATCCCATACTCCGAAATAGAAGGGCCGAGTGTCGATTGTACTGTTCCTTTTCACAATTTCACAGAAGCAACTTACGATACAATGGACTTTAATACTTACTTCTTCCTGGTTGCTCAAGGCTCGAGCGCTCCTCTCGTTCGTTATTCCAACATCTCGGCTGGTTCGCATGGGGGTAACGTATCCATGAAATCGAGCAAAGTTCCTATCGTCGAAAAAGCTCTGGGATCCACTTCGTTATCCGGTACACTCAGATGCAGCTCTGTCTCGATGTACACGATCAGCTGTACAATCATCACCGAGTCAATCCGCAAATCTTCATTCAACCGCTTGTCATCATCCCAATTCTCGTTATGCTTAACCTGCAGCCTTTCTTTCATCAGACTGACCAAGCGCTCTCTGTACAGCTCACGAATGCTGTTCGTCATGTTTGTTCCTCCATTTCAAGCAGCCTTCGACTTATTTTCCCGCTTGCCGGCTTCTTAATTTGCGCAGTTAACTCGATCTGCTGCGGAATTTTGTATGGGGGCAGGCCTTGCACACACCACTCTCGGACAAGAGCTTCTGTGATGGACGGATGGTCTGCAACAATCTTCGCTTTGACCATTTCCCCCATTACCGGATGCCTTCCCCGATATACGACTACTTCCTGTACGCCTTCCAAACGCCCGATCCGCTGCTCTACCTCCAACGGATATACCTTCAACCCGGCCACATTAATCACATCATCCAGTCTAGTTACAAAACGAAGGTTGCCTGTACCGGATATAAAGCCAAGGTCCTGAGTCTGAATGGTTCTATCCCCTAACGAGACAATAATTTCTGAGACAGATGCTGCGTCACTCCCTGCCCTCAGCTTAACATGCTTCAACGGGCGTCCCAGGTCCGAATAAGCTTCCATCTGATTAGACAAGCTGATACAGCCAACCTCTGAACAACCGTACTGCTGAAGCATTCGATCTGTCAGCCCGCTAAGCTTGCGGTACAAGGAATCCGGCATTGGAGCACCTGAGCTGATGAAGCGGTAAAAACGGCTGGACCTCTGAGCAAACCCTGATATGGCTTGAAATAACAGCGGAATGCCATAAACCAGATGGCGCGGTGTCGCTTGAATGATCCCCATTGCGAACTTGGGATTCGTATTGCGAATAATAACGGGCTCACACTCACGTTCCAATGCGGACAATACTCCGGACAATAAGCCATAGGAATGCGAAACCGGTGCAAGTATGATCGGATTCAGCGTCTCTCCACAATCAAGAGCTTCGTTGTAAGCATCCAGCTCAGTCTGAATCTCACTCCACGATCTGTGAATGAGTTTGGCTGCACCTGTTGTGCCAGAGCTGTATTGACATATACCCGGCTCCCATTCCGGCTCCTCCAGTGACCCTAGAAGTGGAATACAATGCTTTGGATCCCCGAATAAAAGAGCTTCGCATTCGGCGTCCACAGCGAGTGTTACTGCTGTCTCCAGCGGTGTTTCTCCGTGAATCAACAAGAGCGAGCCCGCATTTTTGCGAAAATATTGGACAAGTGAAATCGTATAGATGGGGTCGTGGAAGCAGATTGCGTACGTTTTGTTCTCAACTTGTGCGAGATAATCGAGTGACTGATAGGTTTGCTCGAGAGCTTCTAGATCCATCTTGTCATAACGTGTTGTGTTCACAGTAATCATGTCTGCACAGCCCTCCTCTGTTTGAATGACTTGATTATTCCAGCTGGGGTTGTCCGTCCCGCCACCTCTAACGGATTGGGCGAGTCATGTACCATCAGCGAATCGTCCGGATATAATCGCCGCCTTGTCAGCTGTTCAATTCGGCAAGTCGGTGTGAACAGATCAATTTGTTGAAATCGCATCTGCAATTGAGGAAATCGATCGAAGTGTTCCTCTATTACGTGTCTGACCAACATCCAGAAAGACGGTTCATCATACTTGTATCGATCCGCCAAAAACATGGCAAGCTCCCCCAAATTCATGAAGAACAAACAATCGGTTGTCAGCTCACGAACTAACTGCAAGCTATCCATCTCATAGCCTCTGTTCGGTATGGCGGTATCGTAGAAAGGATGAAGCGAAGCAAAGTCTGGCAGAAGCTCTGGATTCGCTAAATAATCCGGGAAATATTCCACTCCTTCATGGAAATCCTTGAGCGCAACCCTGGAAGGTACACCGTCTTGATGAATGAGCACCATATTTTGTGCATGAGCCTCCAATGCGAGTCCATGACCTACTAGCAGATGAATAACAGGCAGCATAGTCACTTGCAGCAGACTGTGAAGCCAATACTCGAGGCCTTGTCGCTCAATCCATCGATCGATAACAGGCCTTCCATCCGCTTCTAACGAAGTCAGCGCATTCATAGGGACCGCACCTTCCCCTTGTTCCAGATAAAGGTGTATGCTTTCCCGCCATATGCAGCCAATCACACCGTATGAGAGGCCTGTGTGCTCGGAAAGTATAACCAATCGGGATTGCTGCATCAGGTAATCATCTGTAGCAACAACCTGATGCAGCCAAGCCGATACACGAGCTGCACAAGCCACAGAATGCGGTGTGAGCCCCCGCATCGAGGATGTATTTCTTATATGTAAGGATAGCTTCAAACAGGATTTTCTTGGTTGTGAGGCATTATAGAGAGTCCGAATCGATTGCTGAGCGCGATATGAATCCTCGGAGGAGCCAAGCACCACAATTCGCTTATTGCGCAGCTCCTCAATAACGGCCGGAAGTGCTTGGCGTTCCCATTGCCATGGATGAACAGGAACATACAGATACGACTCCGCTCGACCACCATTCAATTGTACAATGGAGTCAAAATGTTGCAGAGTTTCACCACTTAACTCTTCTTGCAGCATTTTTCTGTACTGATCAGCACCCGCGACGAACAAACCATCCAATGAACGGTCGATAGCAATCCAAATCGGAGTTAGGTCTCTTTTGAATTCAGGGCCATACAAGTCATTGTCAGTTATATCGAACCCCATTCGGGATTTGTAGCAGGGATGATAGGGATGACCGTCTACCAGTGCATTCTCAATAGCATCATAGGGAATTTGGTGCAAAAAGACCTTGGGCTCCATTGAAAGCTTGTATCGAGACATGGTGTCCTTCAACACAGTCTGCTCCAACTCCTGAATGAACATATCGAGCATCCTTATGTTGACTGTCGAAGCATTATAGTTGAATAGCTCCATCATGAATTGACTTAAAGACGCTGCTTCCTGCTCCTGAGCTTCTTTACCTTTTCTCGTGAGGGGTTGTTCGTTTAATCGGATTCTCCCATACGTGAACCGTTCGGTCCCATAACATCTGTAAGATACCGATTCCTTGGTTTCTGAGCTTCCATGAATCGTGAATTCTATCTCGTCTTTTGCAATTTTCCTCCTGTCTGCATGAATAATCCCTTCATAAATCAATGATTCAACAAGCTGTCTGAATACTCTCCTGCGAGCTTGCAAGTAGGATGGCGATAATAACGCATTACATAGCTGCATATGGGCAGGATGATGTATCATGCTTGACCACTCCCGATTAGCTCAGCATCCTGCCGCCAAAGAAACGTAACCTGCTTCGCTTTGTGAATGATTTGCCTACTAGGCAGCTCTTTGACAAGAGGGTTATCAATATTGACATAAACAGCCTGCTCCAATTCGCTGTCGAGCTCATCCATATCGATTAAACGAGTTAACAAATTGGCTTTGCAGGGAATCCACTTATCCTTCAGCAGGCTGTCAAGGAAACAGGAAGAGTGCCGATTCATCGGGAGAAACGATTCAAGAACAGAACGGAGCTCCGCCAGCAGCAGTCTCTCATCAATAAGGCCTTCCAAGCCAAATCCGTTAATCATACCAAACATATGGTTCACAATCAGGTAATAGCGGAACCGTTCATCCACGATTGAATCGTCATATAAATTCCGGCTTTCCCCACCTATTCCTGGCAGGAGTTGATTAAGCTTGTGCACCATTGAACGGCAATAATAGTAGCCCTGATTATCTCTGTAATAAAATTGAACCGGATATCCGTTGCTAAGGCGGATCAAGCCATTTTGTTGATGAGCTTCCAGAGCAATACCATATTTCAAATACAACCAGACCATAGGCCGAAGAGATAAACGCATATACTGTCGGAACCAATCCAGACTCACCTGTGCCACACTGCGGCCTTCCTCAGCGGCCAAGTGCTCCATGATCACAGCAAGCCTGGAGCGACAACCAGGAAGCGGATCCTGCACCAAAGCTGCAATCAGCGTAACGTCACGAGCTCCCTCCCCTCGAAATGGATTATTGCGTATAACAAGCTCAAAGCCGGATTCCTGCATTCCCTCCTGAGGAACTAGAGTCAGATAGGCAGGATCATGAATAAACTCAAAATCCGGGTAAAGCTGTCTGAACTCCGGAATGCAATGCTTGAGCAGCCTGCTGCCTTCAAGTCCGCCAATCAGCTCCTTTTTCTTATTAAGACGCATTGAATTCGTTATTTTCACCTGAAGAGATAGCTTGAGCATATACTCTGATTCCGAGTGATAGACCGTTCTGATCGATGATGTGGGGGAATAGGCTCTGCCTTGTGCACCAAGATAGCGAAGCTGCCCCAGCTTAAGCCATTCCTGTGTGCAGGTTTGGCTTAACAGCCACTCTGCTTGATGAGGATGAACAGGAATTAAGGCTCTGTCATCCAGCTCCCTGCAATATTGGTCCTTGAACTCTTGGCTGATAGCCGGGTCTGCCAACAACTCTCGCTTCACAAGCACGACGGCTGAGCATTCCAATAGTGATCCTTCTTGAACCAGGCTCCTCTCAGCCAAGAAATAGTGAAGCTGGAATTGCCCCTTCAGCTCTGGTGCATAATTA
>JARBUQ010000300.1 GCA_029239545.1 Paenibacillus sp. | reverse complement strand
ACCTGGCCTGCACGGATGGCGCGCATATCGAGGATCTGATCGGCCACCTTGCCCATCACATCCCAATCATGGAACACCCCGATCATCGTCGTGCCCTCTTGCTTCATCTCTCGCAGAATGGCCAGCACGTTTTGTTTCGTATCATGGTCGAGGGAAGCGGTGGGCTCATCCAGAATAAGCAGTCGGGGACGCACGATAAAAGCTCTTGCCAAGTTCACGCGCTGCTGCTCGCCGCCGCTGAATGTAGCCGGATAAGCCTGCCATAAAGGCTCGGGAATATTCAATCTTTGCAATAGCTGTTCCGCCATTACTCTGGCCTGCTGCAGGGAATACCCCATCGGGAGCAATCGTTCCGCAACGATGTCCAGGGCGGATATGCGGGGAATGACCTTCAGAAACTGCGATACATAACTGATCTCGTGTATGCGCAGATGCGAGATTTGACGTTCGCTCGCTCTGGCCAGATCGATTGGTCCGTACAAAGAAGAGTTGTACTGCACTTCGCCGGAGGACGGCAAGTACGTGCGGTACACACATTTCAGAATGGACGACTTCCCGATTCCGCTTGGACCGGCTATGCCCATAAATCTGCCCTCTGCAATCTCAAAGGACAGATCATCAAAGGGATTCACGATCATATCATGCGAGATGGAAAGCTCGAAACGTTTACCTAACCCGATTGCTTTAAGCATGAGCCAATCACCTCTTTCTATAATAGGGAATGCACAAGCAGCTGCGTGTAAGGATGCTGCGGATCCTCCAGAATCTGATCCGTCAAGCCTTGCTCGACAATAAGCCCCTGGCGAAGCACCATCGTACGGTCGGACAGCATGCGGATCACGCCCAGATCGTGGGACACCACGATCATGGCCACTTGCAGCTCCCGTTGAATGCTGCGAATGAGATCCAATACCTTGGCTTGAACGGACAGGTCAAGACCAGTTGTCACTTCATCCAGCAATAACAGCGGAGGATTATTAGCCAGCGCCTTGGAGATTTGCACTCTTTGCTGCATGCCGCCGCTGAAGTTCTTAGGCGGCTCATCCATGCGGGGCAGCGGGATCTCTACCTGCTGCAGCAGATGCGAAGCACGCTCGCGAATGTTGCCTACATGATAATGGTCGGCCGCGAACAGCTTCTCGGCAATGTTGCCGCTGCTGGAGAAATTCATTCGCAGTCCCAGGTACGGGTTCTGGTATACCATCCCCATCAGATGGTTGCGGATATAACGTTTCTGCTGAGCCGATTTCTCGAACAGATTCGACTCTCCTGCTTCGAAATTCGTGATGCTCATCTTGCCCGAGGTCGTTTCTTCGTCGAAGTACAAACATTTCACAAGCGTGCTCTTGCCAGATCCGCTTTCCCCGACAACCCCAAGAATCTCCCCCGGGTGCAGATCGAAGCTTAAGCTGCGGCAAGCCCAGATGCTGCCGCACATCTTGCAACGGCTGCTGATTTGCTCATCCGTGGACGGATGCTCGCAATGAGGACAGCCCGATCCGAATCGTTTGCTCAGCCCTCTGACCTGGAGCAGAGGAGAATCGTTCCAGAACAAGGACTCCTGTATGGCGGCTTCTGTACGCGTGGAAATCGACATGGTTTTTATCCCCTCCTCTTCTGCTGCTCTTTGCAATAAGCTGTATCGGAGCATTGATATACGGCAACTCCGGCTTCTTCATCCGCAACCTCATCGAGGAACGTATCCGTACTCAAGCAATGACGACAGCATTTCCCTTTGAACGCCTCCACTGTGAATGGATAATCCTCGAATTGGAGCGGGGTTACATTCGTATAAGGCGGGATCGCATATACCTTCTTCTCACGGCCAGCGCCGAACAGAGTGAGATGGTCGCTTTGATGCAGCTTCTCCGTATCCCAGCGCGGGATCGGACTTGGCGCCATTATATATCGATCATGAACCATAACCGGATAGTCTGCTCCAAGTGTGATGCTGCCCCATTTGACAATACTTTCGTACAATGTCAACCACATCGCGCTGTAGTCCATCTCGGCATGACGTATTCTCGTCATCTCTTCGCGGGGCTCGACCTTGCGCAATGGCTCCGGTTGCGGAACCTGCAGCACCAGAATCTGATGATGGAGCAGCTTCTCTTCCGGTATCCGGTGGCGGGATTGGATAAGGGTAGCTTCCGCAGTCTGCTCCGTAGTTGTGATTCCGCTCGTCTCTTCCACCAGCCTGCGGATACTGACGGCGTTAACGCTGTCGTCATTCCCCTGGTCAATGACTTTCAGAACATCCTGCTTGCCCAACAGGGAGAGTGAGAGCTGCAAGCCGCCGGTTCCCCAGCCTCTTCCGATTGGCATCTCTCTGGATGCGAATGCAACCTGGTAACCTGGAATAGCAACAGCCTTCAACGATTTGCGGCGAATTTCCCGCTTCGAGCCCTCGTCCAAAAAAGCAAAGTTATACGCTGCTGTGCTGAAGGTCCTTGGACTGGGCTGCTTCTCGATTAGTTGCATCTGCTGCATGCTGCTCTTCCTCCTTCTTCTTCGCTTTCTCCTGTTGATTCACTTGCACTTTCCGGATCTGATCGAGCGACGACTGAAACGTAATATAGTGAGGTAATTTCAAATGGGAAACGAATCCGTTGGATTCAACGGAATCAATATGCGTTAACACGAACTCTTCATCCTGTGCCGGCGCTGTGCCTGCTGTCTCTAGGCTGCGCTCGAGAATAGCCATGGATATTCCCTTCACCTCGTTCTGACCGAAGCAAAGTCCGTATCCTAACAGGAACTGCACGTCCCCGGACTGCGCATCCTGCTTGAAGGAATTGATCGTTTCCACTTCAGTCAGCATCATTTCCCCGATATACACAGGGTCATCTTCTCCATCCTGACTGTAAGGATGAGGGATATGGACCGCTGAGTAGCCTACGCGAAGCTCGCCCACTGTCGGGTGCACAACACCGTACCCGCGCATGCTGCTGTAAGCCAGCGCCGTCATCGCACCCGTTTCACCACGAGCCAGAGTTTGCAGGCGCGCCGCTCTCGTAGACGGGATCGTCATCTTCTGCCTTGTAATATCAAAAGGCTCTTCTTGTTCAGCTGCTGGCGATCTCACAACCTTAGCCATAAGCCCCTGCTCCCTCAACAAATCGGCCACTTTTTTCAATGTAAGGCTGCCTTCCTGGTGAACGCCATCCCCTGCAAACTGGCTGACAAAAGCCGTTATCTCTTCATCCCCTTCATGCCGCAGGGAAAAATTAAGCATGCGATGCGTGTAATCGTAAGTGGGCCCGAGGATCTGACCTCCAGGAACATCACGGAAGGAGGAAGAGATTCGGCGAATTACACGCATATCAGCTGGCTCTACCGTCAAGGAATAGTGATTCCTTGGCAATGTCGAGCGGTAGGCTCTTAACAGGAAAGCAGCCTCGGCCGGATCGCCCTCTGCTTGCTTCAACGCTATCGCCGCATACTCGGGGGCATAAATCCCCCCTTCGCCCATAACCCGATCGACTAACAAGCGAAGCTGTTTCTCCATCAGCTCAATATCCATGCTTCGTGGCGAACCCTTTACACGATAATACTGGACCAGGCTGTTCGCTTCTGCGATCGCTTCTTGACCGCCAGTAACCGCTACGTATGCCATCTTACAGACACACCTCCTTCATGATCGTAGTTCTGGGCAGTGCCGTCATATATCCGCTTTCTGTAAACAGCACCAGGTCTACGCCCATCGGGTATTCGGCATTTGCCTTGGCACGCTCTTCCACCCAAGCTTTCGACAGCCCTTGCACACATAACGTGCAGCTCTCTTGTATCCCTGGGCCTGTAAGTGTCCAGCAGCTTTCCGCGTTTCCCTCCGCTTCCAGTCCGTCAACCGCAATGAAAATGGTAACGCCGCCTTCTGGACGGATCAACGTGCCTTTGTTCACTTTGGAGAACAAGCCGGCAACTTGATCTTCCTTCCTTTTGCCATCGGCAAAAATGTAATCAGCCTCAGCTGCTGTTTGAACGCGGCTAAAAGTAAGCTTGCGGATGTAAGACTCAAGCTCTGAACGGTCTTCCATCTCTACGGAGAAGCTGACCTCCCCATCCAGCAATGTAAGGGCGAAGCTGGCAATCATCGCTTGCAAGGGAGAAACATCTGCATTTCGGCTGCTGGCAGCTTGGATGCTGCTTATTTGACCGGGCCTGAACATAACATCCAACAGTTGACGATAGATGAACTGCGTATCATGGACAAGATCGAATGTCTGTTCTTTAACGTTTGGCATTATACTCCTCCATCGTGTCAAAGTTTACTTTCGTTCTCATGGCCAACGAATACTCCAGCCTGTGTCGGGCCATGATCTGTTTCTCTTCCTCCAGCAGCTCCGCATACCAGAACTGTGTTTCGGGCAGCCTGGCATGAAAAGCCCCATCCACAACAGCCAATTGGTAAGCCCTCTCGGCATACTCGCCCATTAGGACGCCGAATCCATACACTCCATCAATCGAAATGGTGCACTCCGTTACCAACACCTCGCCCAAGTAAAATGGCTTCTGGGATACCGAATCATTCGCTTTAGTCATAACCAGGCTTTTCGCCGGCGGTTTCAGTTCGATTATTTCATAGCCCTGTTCGATCTGCTCACAGAAACGTTGCAGCAAATCAGGATTGCCTTCTATTAAAATCCGCGAAACTTGCGATTTTTTCATTATGACTGCCTCCATTGTCAAGCCCTCCTGCGGATTTTCGTTTTTAACCGATTGCTGACATACTCAACGCTGAACACCATGACGAATATGACCAAAGCCACAAAACCAACCGTATCGAATTCGTAAGCTCGCATCGCATTGGAGATTTCCCAACCGATTCCCCCGGCGCCGACAGCCCCGAGTATGACCGATTCACCGATATCAATTTCCAGACGGAACACGCTCCAGGCCAGGAAAGAAGTAAACACGCTGGGAAGCACGCCTTGCGCCATAATTTGCAGCCAGCTCGCCCCTGTAGCCCGCATAGCCTCCAGCACACCATCATCCACCTCTTCTATCGATTGCGAGAATACTTTGACCAACATCCCGATCGCATGAATGCCAATAGCCAGAATGCCCGGAAAAGGCCCAAGTCCCACTGCAACGATAAAAATCAATGCCCACACCAGCGTTGGAACCGCACGGAGAAACGAAGCGACTGCCTTAACAGCATAGGATGTCTTCGGCGACACGTTCTCCGCTGCCAGGAACGACAGGAAGAAAGCAATCACAACAGCGATCACCGTTCCTACAATGGCCACTTGAAGGGTAACGACTCCTGCCGACAATATTTCTTTCCAATCCGATACATTCGGGGGGAACATTTTCGTGAAAGAAGCGATAAATGTCAGCGTTCCTTGAAAAATGTTGTAGTAATCAAAGTTCAGCTTCACCAGACAAAAGATAAAGAAAATCGCTCCGAATATGGCCGCGCCAACTAATAGCGGATCTCTTCCAGGCTTACGGGGAAAATCGCTTAATCCAGGTCGATGGATGTCCGCAAGCTTGCCTGCGGTTTGCGTCCATTCTGTGCTCATAGAATTCGCTCCCTTATTTTACTAGTTGTCCATTCCGTCATGATTACGATCAGGATGACCATGATGATGGCCAAGCTGACCTCCTGATATTGAAACAGCTTGATCCCTTTCTGAATGGCGAACCCGAGTCCGCCCCCACCGACCATACCGATAATTGTGGAGGCTCGAATATTCAGCTCCAGCTTATACAGGGACCAGCCCACGAAGCCAGGCATGAACTGCGGCATAACCGCCTGCCCAAGCACCTGCCCATAGGAGGCGCCTGTAGCTCTTACCGCTTCAACCTGCCCCATATCGATTTCTTCCAGCACTTCCGCATAGGCTCTCGTCAAAGTACCAATTGAGGTCAGAATCAGCGCAAGACAGCCAACAGTGGTCCCCAGTCCGTAAGCAAACACAAGCAGAATAGCCCAGATCAAAGTAGGAATATTGCGCATAACCGAACACATCGCCCTTACGGCGACTTGAATCCATTTGCTGGGAGCCGTTGTCGTTGCCGCGAAAAAAGCAAATATCATGGATAATACAGCACCTACAACCATTGCGACAAAGCTGATATAAATCGTATCCAGCGCCGGTCCGATCAACTTGCCGACCCTGGTAAAATCAGGAGGCAGGAAATCGAA
>JARBUQ010000299.1 GCA_029239545.1 Paenibacillus sp. | reverse complement strand
TCGCGTGCTGGGGATGGAGACACGCAACGAGTTCGATTTGATCAAACAATCCTTCCTTCATTCTCAACTGGAGGAGAACCATTTAAGAGGAACAATCTTTCAACAGAATCCTATCGTACAAGCCAACTTCCTGTCGCGATTGATCAAAGGACATCTTGATTCGTCCAAATCTCTGGAGGAAGAGCTGGCGATAAAGGGGATTCATTTTCGCTACAAAGCGGTCTGTGTCATCTTGTTGGAAGTAGACAGCGGAAGCCCGTTTGTCGAGGATGACTCCGAGACGGAATGGGAGCTGGCTCGTTTCGTAATTAGTAACCTGATCCAGGATTTGTTATCGGGCAACGGGTACACGGTCGAGATGAACCGTCAGAGAGTCGCCATACTGCTATGTCTCGATGCACCCTATCAGCAGCTGCATTCAGGTTTGCCGGAACTGCGTTCGTTCGCAGCAGGTCTTAAGAACCTTTTGTCCGAACGTTTCCAAATTGAAGCAAGCATGGGAGCTGGCAATCTGCAATGGGGACTGGCCAATATCGGAACAAGTTACAAGGAAGCGGTCTCGGCGCTGGATTACAAGATCATTAAAGGAAAAAACACGATTACGTTCTTCGAGGAAATTCAGGGGCTTCATCAGCTTCATTATTACTACCCGATTGAAATCGAATCCAAGCTCATCAATGCAGCCAAGAGCGGCGATTACCCACAAGTGGAGCATTTGATTCAGCAAATATACGAAATGAATTTTCTGGATAGAGGAATTACACCGGATATCGGCAGATGCCTGGTCGTAAATATGCTGGGTACGCTGCTTCAACTGATGGCTAGCACTCAAGAGCCTGCTCTTCCGGTAGAAGGAGAGAACGATCCCATCCGTTCAATTCTCGAATGCTCAACGGTAGACGAAATGCTGGAAAAATTGAAGCAATGGTACGCCAGCATATGCGTGCGCGTCAATGAGAGCCGATCTGATCAGGGCCAGCTGCTTCTGCATAAGATGCGGCAATACATCGAGGAGCATTGCCACGACTTTTCATTCAGTCAAACGGCGATGGCCGATCATCTCGGCTTTACGCCACCCTATTTGTCAACCTTGTTCAAGAAGTATACAGGCAAGAGCATCATGGATTATGCTGCGCATGTAAGAATTGCACAGGCCAAACGCTTGCTTGCTGATCGGACATTGACCGTGATGCAAATAGCTTCAAGGGTTGGATATACAAGTGACATTGCCCTGATCCGCGTGTTCAAAAAGATAGAGGGTATAACACCTGGAAAATATAGAGATTCCATAGATCGTGTATGCTGATCTTAAAAATGGTAAGCCGTGTATTGATATCGGGGTTAGCGAAATCGCCGTTTTGTAAGTAGACGACTTCGCTAACCCCGTATTATGTTGAAGGCAGGTCAAGCGACCGTAATCTTACAGGGAGGTAAACATGATGAAAGCAGGCATGAATCGTCAAAGAGGGGCAGTATTTCTAATGATCGCCGCAATGTTGTCTGTTCTAACCGTAGGTTGTACGTCAGGCGGTGGAGAGACAGAGCCAAGCGTCGGTCCAGGTGATGGCAGTTCCGCCAAACCCCAAGGTACAGCTAGCCCAGCTGCCGGCAACCAATACCCCGCGACATTAACGAACTGGATTCCGATCGACCCGGATGCAGCGGCAACGATGAAGAATCTCAATGAAACAGCGCTGTACAAGGAGCTTGAGAAGCGGACCGGTACGAAGGTGGAATTTATGAATCCGGCATTAGCCGCTGCAGGGGACCAATTCAATCTGCTGCTTGCTTCCGGAGATCTGCCGGATGTCATCCAATATTACTGGAATCAAGTGGCGAGAGGACCCGATAATGCGATTAAAGAAAAAACGATTATTCGCCTGAACGAACTGATCGACAGCCATGCCCCTAATTTAAGTAAACTTCTTAAGGAGCATCCTGAATACCGCAAGCTGATTACAACAGACGAAGGCAACATCTACGAAATCCCGTACTTGAATGGAGATAGTGCGGCAAGGGTTTATCTGGGAATTAATATCCGCAAGGATTGGCTGGATAAGTTAAAGCTTCAGATGCCGACGACTATTGATGAATGGCACACGGTGTTGAAAGCGTTTAAAGAGCAGGATCCGAACGGCAACGGCAAACAAGATGAAATCCCCTTTCTGCTGAATACAGGCTTCCTCGAAAATTGGAGCGGTGCTTGGGGAATCGGCGTTGGGTTTTATCAGGATAAGGGGAAAGTCAAGTATGGTCCCATCGAACCCAAGTTCAAGGAACTCCTTACAACGATCCGGCAATGGTACATGGAAGGTCTAATAGATAAAGATTATGCCGCAACAGATGACAAACTAAGAGATGCCAAAGTGGCGAATCACCTGTTGGGGACATTCGAAGTATACGTAGCGAGCGGCCTCGGAAGATATATGGATTTAGTCAAGCCGCAATTCCCTGCATTCGAGTTGGCCGGGGCTCCGTTTCCTGTAATGAATAAAGGAGATGTCTCAAAGTTTGGTACGAAGGGTAGTCCGTTCGCCGGGTTCGGTGCTGCTATTTCCAGTAAAAACAAAAATCCCGAAGCAACGGTTAGGTGGCTGGATTATGCATTCGGTCCTGAGGGGCACATGCTGTACAACTTCGGAGTTGAGGGACAAAGCTATACGAAGGTGGATGGATACCCCAAATTTACGGATCAGATTATGAAAAACCCAAATAAACTATCTGTCTCACAGGCACTGCTGCAATATGCGGTATCGAATTCGGTCGGTACTTATTTGCTCGATGGAAGAGTCACGGAACAGCTTGCCAGCATGCCTCAGCAGAAGCAGGCCAAGCAAGCCTGGGGGGAGGCGACAGGCGAGAATCTGCTTCCGCTCTTATCGCCCACGCAGCAGGAGAGCACCAAGCTGAGTTCGATTATGAACGACATCACAACCTATTACAGCGAGATGATAAACAAGTTTATTATGGGTACGGAGCCGCTTGATAAATTCGATCAGTTTGTCAGCACGATCAAGGGAATGGGGATCGAGGAAGCAATCAAGCTGCAGCAAAGTGCTTTGGATCGATTCAATAAAAGATAATCGGTCCGCTCCGGGGGAATAGATTCATTTAATCTTCTCCCGGATAACGTATAGCCCGATAGGAGTTCTGGTATGATACAACCTCTAAGAACGGAACAATCTGATACAAAAATACAGGTCGTCGATACACCACGGACAATTAGCTTTGGACGTATCGTCATGAAAGATTTTCAACGCAATAAATACGTGTATTTGATGCTCTTCCCGGTCGTTGTTTATTATTTGGTATTTCATTACGGTCCAATGTATGGGATTCAGATTGCCTTCAAAGACTATTCCTTCGGAAAAGGGATATGGGGAAGCACATGGGTAGGGCTTCAGCATTTTCATGATTTTTTCAACGGCTATTATTTCTTCCGGGTCATCCGTAATACGCTGCTGCTCAGCTTGTACGATGTGTTGTTCGGCTTCCCTTCTGCTATTGTGCTCGCTCTGCTGTTGAACGAGGTCCGCAGCCGGGTATTCAAACGAACGATCCAATCGATTACTTATTTGCCTCATTTCATCTCTATGGTTGTTGTGGTCGGCTTAATGACTGACTTTCTATCCATGAATGGGTTGATTAACCAACTCATACAAGCGTTCGGAGGCAAGTCGATCTCATTCCTGATCCAGCCCGAATGGTTTCGGACATTGTATGTTGCTTCAGGCATTTGGCAAGGCATAGGCTGGGGTTCGATTATTTATTTGGCGGCGATAGCCAATATTGACCCAACCTTGTATGAAGCGGCGAGAGTGGACGGAGCCGGGAGATTCAAGCAGATGCTGCATATTACGATTCCGGGTATAATGCCAACCATTATTATCCTGTTCATTCTGCGTATGGGTGGAATATTATCGGTTGCTGACGACAAGATTTTGTTAATGTATAATCCGAGCACGTATGAAACGGCAGATGTGATCGGGACTTATATATATCGGAAGGGTATCCTGCAGGCTGGTTTCAGTTACAGCACGGCGGTAGGACTGTTCAATTCGGTCATCAGCTTCGCCTTACTCGTGTTCACCAATTATATCAGCAGGCGCTTCAGTGACACTAAGCTATGGTGAGGAGAGGAGAGGGACATGTACAACAGACGTGCAGCCAGTGAAATAGCTTTTGATATTACGAATGGTTTCTTTCTGACGCTGCTGACCTTAATTACGCTCTACCCTATGCTGCATGTTTTGTTTGCCTCGCTCAGCGATCCAGCGCAGCTCATCAAACATACTGGACTTCTGTTGTCTCCTAAAGGTTTTAGTCTGGATGCTTATACAGCTGTGCTTAGCAACCGTATGATCATCCTGGGCTATTTGAATACCTTGATCTATGTCAGTGCGGCGACTGCGCTCAACATTGTTATGACTGCTTTCGCAGCCTATGGACTTTCCCGCAAGCAGGTTCTATGGAAGAACAGCATTATGATGATGATCGTCATTACGATGTTTTTCGGAGGGGGGCTGATACCGACCTATTTGCTCGTGCAGTCACTGGGTATGATTGATACGAGATG
The DNA here is from genome assembly GCA_029239545.1 of Paenibacillus sp. Classification (GTDB taxonomy): domain Bacteria; phylum Bacillota; class Bacilli; order Paenibacillales; family NBRC-103111; genus Paenibacillus_AA. The sequence continues at coordinate 1,579 of JARBUQ010000299.1, read as the reverse complement.
GGCCCTGATTATTCCCGGCGCGGTGAGTGCATGGAATATCATCATTATGCGAACTGCCTTCCAGGGTGTTCCGGAAAGTTTGGAGGAGTCGGCTCGCATGGATGGGGCTAATGATTTTACGATTCTATTCCGGGTGGTAGTGCCGCTCTCTCTTCCGGTCATTGCAGTAATGATCCTGTTCTATGCGGTGGGACATTGGAACTCCTGGTTCGCGGCCATGGTGTATTTGAGAGATCGAGGCTTATATCCGCTCCAGCTGGTACTTCGGGAAATTCTGATCCAGAACAACGCGGATAGTATGATGACCCGATCATCCGATTCAGACAAAATGGCTGTAAGGGATACGATTAAGTATGCCACTATTATGGTGGCGACACTGCCGATCTTGTTGTTGTATCCGTTCCTGCAAAAGTATTTTGTGAAAGGCGTGTTAATCGGTGCTCTGAAGGAGTGAAAAGCGGATGACTCATAAGCAGCCAGAGGAAGGGGATGGTGATAGATGGGACGCGAAATGGTCGAACCAACGCATCAGCAGAAGGAAGCTGCTGGCATCGGTGGGAGCAACAGGCGCGGTACTGGCTGTCGCCGGGTTTCTGGGCGGAAGGTTGCATTCTTTAGGGGCTCGTACTGCGCAATCGGATATAACAGCATTGAATAATTCAGCCTGTGTAGAAGTCAATGTCAAACATTTTGGTGCAGTCGGCGATGGGGTAACGGATGACACAGTTTCGGTGCAGCAGTCACTCGATTCGCTGCCGCAAGGCGGTGGAACGGTCTTGTTCCCGGTCGGAACCTACTTGATTACCCGCAGTCTCTCGGTGAAGACCGATAACGTGACAATCATAGGGTCAGGAAGGGCATCGAAGCTGATCTATACGTATGAGCAGACGAGTGGGGACAATTCTTTTACGGCGAGCCTTCTCGCGTTCAAAAGCGGAATTCGCGGTGTAACCGTGAAGGATTTGCACTTGCAGTATACTGGACCGTATTATCCGAACTTTGGTGACAGCTATAAGGGAAAAGTATCAGGTCTGAGATTCATGCAATGTTCGGATGTGCGCATCGAGCATGTCGAAATCTCCGGGTTCAATTCCTGCGCGATCGATGTGGCAACTGGTTATGCTTCCCGATATGCCAATCGGTTTAAAGTGCATCAATGCTATTTGCATCATAACCGAGTTTCCGGTGTTCGGTACGGCTATGTGGAGAACATCAGCATTACCGATTGCGATCTCGACTACCATGGCTCGGAGCTGGATGGCGGGACAGGATATGGCTGCTGTGGATATTCGGAGGAAGTGCCGCTGAACGTGCAGATTATAGGGAATCGCGCTTCCTACAACTATCGTAAAGGCATCGACCTTCATGCGGGCAAGCAGTCCATTATTGAAGGGAACCTATGTCATGGCAATCGGCTGTATGGTATTTATGCAGAAGGGGTCAATGCGGGCAATACCCTGATCAGGGGCAATATCATATCGGGAATGGACCGGAAAACTATAGGGATTCCCGAGCCCTATACATGGATTACCGGAATAGATTTCGGTTGCGCCTCATCGGCTCTGACGGAAGAGCAGTA
>JARBUQ010000298.1 GCA_029239545.1 Paenibacillus sp. | reverse complement strand
AGAGCACGTACCAGTTCTTTTTTGGCAACCGCATATAGTCCTACGAGCAGCTCAAGCGTTGATTCTGAACGAATCAGCTCTTGAAAGAACGCTTCCCAATCGCTATTCGGTGCTTTATCCAGCTGCAAGGGAGGCTCTCTCATTTCACTAACGCGTTTCCGAAGAGCAGCGCTGTGCTCCGCATCTAACCACAGATGGTAGGAGAATGCGCATTTGACTTCCCATTCCGGGGTATGCGCCAGATGGGCGGCCATCACTTGATTAAGCTGCGTTTCCGCATAGTTGTATGTCTTGAGCAGCGTCACATTGTTCTCAATACCGTACCCCGGCTTACAGGCAGCTTCATAGGAGCAAACTCCAGCAAGCGGGATTAGACCGAGATTGTTCAATCTTACTCTTACCATGTAGGAACTCTCCTTTAATATGTTAATTTAAGGCGGTATAATATATTATAAGTATATAAGGAATGCTGGTTCGGGGCATTGGCTATCGTTGCTGAAATATTGTCAATTCTTACTGGATATTTTTGTTGAGAGAGGTGACGGATTTGAGCGAGCTCATGACCTATCTATCCTTGAATCCCCTTCTTCCTTTCATTCGGGAATCGAATTACGCCGTTCGAGATACGTGGTTTATTCCTGAGCGAAGATTGCTTGATTATTTGCTGATCTATATTAAAGAAGGGCATTGTGTGTTCCATGTTGAAGGGGTTGACTATGACCTTGAAGCGGGAGAGTTCTGTCTCATCCAGCCTAATCAAACCCATACCCTTCGGGGGATAGGGTATACGGTCACACCCTTTATTCATTTTGATATTTTCTTTAACCAACATCGCGAGCAGAGCTTTCCGACTCGTCCGGGACAGATTGACCTTTCCGGCTATAAGCATCTTCTGCAGCCCTCGATTAATGATTTTGCGGATTGTAGCATACCCGTGAAATTCAAGCCCTCCTCACCCTCTCGAGTGAAGGAATTGATGCTGAAGATGGTTGGCTTGTGGCAGCAGTCTGATCTCCTGAGTCAGCTGGAAGCGCAGCATATAGCTATGGAGCTGGTGCTCGTTCTATTGCGGGACTTTACTCCATTAGGATCCAGTACATCCCGAATGAGCAGAAGCCGCAGTTTGAGCTGGATTACCTCCTATTTCTCCTTGCATCTTGCGGAGCCGTTAACTCTGGCCGATATGGCTTCCCGAGCCCAGCTATCGCCCTCGCGCTTCTCAGCGTTGTTCCGGCAGCAATATGGAGTATCTCCGTATCAGTTTTTGCTGCATTTACGTGTGGAGCATGCTCAAGACCTGCTTACCAATACAGAATTGACGCTTAGAACGATTGCGGAATATTGCGGGTTCGCAGATGAGCAGCATTTCTCCAAGCAATTCAAGAAAATGACAGGTCAATCCCCTGGGGGATACAGGCAGGGCAGGAGCGGGGATTGAATTGCGATTTCCAATAGATGATCAGCTCAGCCTCTGGATGAGGAGTCCGGAGGTTTTTTTTGCTATTCCCTTAAACTCTTACAAAGCCCGTAAATACCCCTGCTGCTATCTTGCTATAAAGGGCAATTGTTAAGCCATTGTAAACATTCAGCTTGCGTTCAGCTAACGCTAAGGATGGGCTCAGTAACAGCCTATACAATACGATCTATAACTTGCATGACTTAACAATTGACCGATTGGAGATAAGAGGTGTGACTATGCAGATAAATATAAAGTTCCGGCACGAGTTCAAATATTTGATCAATCTTCATCAATCCTACATTATTCGGCAACGGCTCAAAAGTCTGATGAGACCGGATAAAAACGCAGGGGAGACCGGGGAATACCATATTCGCAGCCTTTACTTCGATGATATTAACAACAAGGCGTTGCATGAGAAATTAGGCGGTGTGCGCGATCGAGTGAAGTATCGGATTCGGATCTACAATGGGCAGGACAAGGTCATCCATCTGGAAAAAAAGCTCAAGCGTAACGATTATATTGCGAAGATCAAAGAGCCGTTAACACGCTCCATGCATGATTCCATTCTGGCGGGTGATTACGAGATTTTGAACAATCCGGAGAAGCCCCTGCTCTTGGAAGTATACAACGAAATGAAGCATAATCTGCTCCGACCCAAAGTAATCGTTGATTATGTGCGGGAACCTTATGTATGTCCCAACGGGAATGTCCGGATTACATTCGACAAAGAGTTAAGGACCGGACTTCATGCGACAGACATCTTCGATAAACAGTTGGAGCCGATCCGTGCTATGGACGAGAACCTCACGATTCTTGAAGTGAAGTACGATGAGTACATTCCGGAGTACATTCGCGCTGCGCTTCAATTGGAAGGGCTGCATCGGCAATCCGCTTCCAAATACGTCATCTGCCGCAAGTACTTGAAAACGAACACATGGGAGGATTATTAATATGGACACTACTACTACAACGAATTTCACGGATCTTTTGAAAAAATCGGTAGTCAACAATTTCGTCTCCGACATCAATATAACGAAGATGCTGCTATCTCTTTCGGTAGCGTTCGTAATCGGCTTCTTCATCTACATTCTCTACAAAAGAGTGTTCAGCGGAGTGTTATATTCCAAAAGCTTCAATGTCTCCCTAATTGGGATGACAATGGTTACAGCGATGGTTATTATCGCGGTGAATTCCAATCTGGTGTTGTCACTTGGTATGGTTGGTGCGTTGTCAATCGTCCGATTCCGTACACCGATCAAGGATCCGACAGACCTGATCTTCCTTTTCTGGGCGGCAGCTGCGGGTATTGTATGCGGAGCAGGCTTTTATACTTTAGCGATTATCGGTTCTGTGTTCATTGGGTTAATGTTATTCTTTTTCATCAAGAAATCTTCCTTCGAAACGCCATACCTGCTGGTAGTGCACTGTGAGGACGATGCGAGCGAGAAAGAAATTCATACACTTATGACAAGCTTGGTTAAACGGTATAATGTGAAGCAAAAAACAGTCACACATGGAAATATTGAAACTACTTATGAATTGCGATTGCGCGATAATGAAGGTCAGTTCGTCTCCCGGATCTCCGCGGTTCAAGGAGTGAAAAATGCCGTACTGATAAGCTACAGCGGTGATTATGTATCCTAAAAGAGAGGGCGATGAGAATGAAAGCGAAAGCGGGTGCGCTCCTTCTATCGATCTGCCTGGCGTTTGGGATTACAGGGTGTTCAGCGTTGCAGGACGCTCTAAGCAATGGAGCCTCTGTGACGGAAGCGAAGTCTGCCCTATCGGACAATGATCGGTCGTTGATGGAGAAAGTATTTAATAAGGATAAAGTAGTGGATGTGAAAATAACGATTGATCCTGATGATTTTCAGAATATGCTCGATAATGCGAATGATGAAGAATACAAGGCAGCCTCGGTGGAATACAATGGTCAGAAATTCGATAATGTGGCCATTCGTACCAAAGGGAATCTTAGTCTTCGGAGTGTGGTGAATTCGGAATCGGATCGGTACAGCATCAAAATTGCGTTTGACGAATATATTTCGAGCCAGAATTTATATGGGTTGACCAAAATAAATTTGAATAACGGCTACAGCGATGCCTCCTATATGCGGGAATTTCTGACTTACGAGTTAGCGGAATCTATGGGACTGCCTACACCGCTATATTCCTTCGTCAATGTGTATGTGAATGGGGAGCTCAAGGGCTTTTACTTGGCAGTGGAACAAATTGGTGATTCCTATCTGAAGCGTTATTTTGGCAATACTTATGGAGCTTTGTACAAAGCTAACGGAGGAACCGGAAGTGAGTTAAACTGGTTGACTACGATTGAATCGTATTTAGGCTTGGATTTGAAGTCGGGTGCCAAGGATGGCAAGGCGTTGCTGGAAATGCTTAAGGAATTAAACACGGGAACAGACTATGAGAAGGTGCTCGATGTCGATGAAGTACTTAAGTTCATAGCGCTGAATGCAGTGACAGGCAATATGGACAGCTACTTGGGCAGTAACAAGCATAATTATTATTTGTACGAGGACAAAGGAGTATTCTCTATCTTGCCCTGGGATTATAATATGGCCTTTGGCGGACTTGGCGGATCAAGCATCTTGATTGATGAGCCGACACAAGGGACATTGGCTGATCGGCCGTTGGTCGACAAGCTGCTCAAGGTCGATGCCTACAAGCAGCGCTATCACGAGATTATCTCGGAGATGATTAAGGGATATTTGTCCAAGGATGTGTTCGCAGCCAGAGTGCAGCAGATCGCTGCCCTGATCTCTCCCTATGTGGAGAAGGATCCGACGGCGTTTTACACCTATGATCAGTACCAACAGGCACTAACCCAACTCAACACGTTCACGACCCAGCAAGTGGATAGCATCACCAAACAGCTGGACGGCACTTCACCATCATCCGGAACGGGTGCAGGCAGTGGAGGCGGAGGTATGGGGGGTGGCCGACAAGGGCAAGGCGGCGGCAACCGTGGCATTGGGAATGGCCAGGTGCAAGTTCAGGCTGTAGCGGGCCAAGTGGCGCCGAACGGGGCGGCCGGAGGAGCGGGCCAGGTGGCGCCGAACGGAGTGGCCGGAGGAGCGGGCCAAGTGGCGCCGAACGGAGCGACCGGAGGAGCGGGCCAAGTGGCGCCGAACGGGCAAAACGGCCAAATGCCTGGCGGAGGCTTCAGCGGCGGTGGTCCCGGTGGCATGGGTGGAGGTCAGGGTGGACCTGGCGGCTTCGGCCCGGGCGGTCAAGGCAATGGAGCCGGTCCAACGGGTCAGGGTATCCAACAAGGAAGCACCAAAGAGGCTATAACATCTGGTGTTGCTCTTATCCTGCTTCTGCTTTCTTGCCTGGTTATCGTTTTTTACAAGCGGAAGCGATTATAGATCAATAGAAGAAACGCCCTTGATTGCCCGAGCAGGGAATCAAGGGCTTTTTAGCCAGAAAGTATAAGAATCGAGGAGGGGGACGCAACAATGTTGTCAGGTTAAGCGCATGCCAACATAAACACCCGATTCCATATGGGCTAGCCAAGAGCAGCACGTAATCTTGCAGCATATATAACCTTTGCAGCAGGTGGAGGCCCATTCGATCCCATTCACTTTAACAAACTAAAGCAGATGTCGAAATTTTCGACACAGAGTAGCTAAAACAGCCTGTTTAACGGTTCAGATGTATATGATTTCGACATCTGAACCTACTTTCGGAGTAGAATGAAGCTTTTTGAGGCCCTCTCCCCCTGTTTTCGCCTTGCAGATGTACAAATTTTCGACATCTGCCCCCGCATACCCCCCTTTTCTGCCTATCTATGTCGAAATTTTCAACATCTACTTTAGTTCGTTGAAGTGAATCAGGTGGGGGGAGCAGGACAAGGTTCAGGTTAGTGGAAATGGGTAGAGTGGAATCGTTTCGTTAACGAGACAGCAGATGCAGGCCATGCATTCACTCGAACCCTTAACCTTCCCAACATTGGGGGACGCAAGGTTGGGAGGTAAAAGCCGAGACTATCAGGGGCATCCTACTATTTAGGTGCATGCAATGACTCCGTAAGCGATCTGCTTTTTCGGGCATCGTTCCCCCTAGCTCCCGTTAGTCTGAAATGAGTTCTCCGACTTACCTCATGATTCTAGTGCATCTGTATGAAATTTCGCATTTAATTTGCCTTTTTCTAATTTAATCCGTCATTATATGCGATTTTTCATACTCTTCGCACGAAAATCCATGTATCTGCGATAATCTGTATGAAATTTCGAACACAATTGGGTTCAGCCTGATCGCATCGGATCTGCAACAGGCTTCCTATACCGGAAAGTGTTGCTTAACCTGTTGCGTTCTCCCTCTGGGAAGAGCGAAGGGGACTCTCATTTGCTCGGTTCCTGTCGGGGATGCTCGATTTGAAAGGGGTCATCCGAGGCCGCCTGGCCCATGTAGAACATGCTGAGACAAATGCTCCCTGAATGCTCCCTGAATGCTCCTTGCTCATCATCTGCCGGCCCGGGAGTCTGGCCCTCATGCGGATAGCAAGGGCTCGCCAGTAAAGTAAACTTAGCAAATAGCAAACCAAACATTACAAATCCAAGCCCCAAAAGGAGGCAAATGAGAAATAGTAAACTCAGCTTATGCAATTGGTAAAGGTAGCTTAGCTAATAGCGTAACTTGGGTTAACTAACCGGTGCATAATCCTCGGATGAAGAGA
>JARBUQ010000297.1 GCA_029239545.1 Paenibacillus sp. | reverse complement strand
GGCCAAGGTCAAGGAGGCCAAGGCCAAGGCGGTCAAGGAGGCCAGGGTCAAGGTCAGGGAGGTCAAGGCCAGGGGCAAGGAGGAGGCGCGGTTCAAAACACGAAGATCCGTTACGCCGAACCACCATTTGAGCTTTTCCGTGAGCTGGAGGGGGTTGCCCATGCTACTCGTGTTCTGCAGTCCAAAGGAAATGTTGTCGTATCCGGCAAATCGCTTGGGCAAGGTATGGTCGTCGGCATAGATAATATTGATTTTGCCGAGGTAGGCTGGTTCCGTAACGACTTGTTTCCGGCGCATCCCAGAGCCTATCTGAACTTGCTGGGTTCCTACGAGCAGGCCGTCATTATTCCATCTGGCTTTGCTGAGAAACATCAGTTGAAGGCGGGAGATTTGCTTAATATTGCTTTGCAGCAGCAATCCATAGAATTCGTAATAGTTGGCATACTGCCTTATTGGCCAAGTCAATATCCGGATCAAACTCCATTTTTCATCGCCAATCTGGAGTACATCTATGATCAATCGCCAATCGTCCCCTATGAGGTTTGGCTTAAGATGGAGCCCAACGCGAAGCTGACACCTGTTATTGAAGCCCTGCAAGCCAAGAACATCGAGTTGGCCAGCTACAAGGATGTGCGCAATGAGCTCATTACGCAAAGTAAACATCCCTCTCGCGGAGGAGTATTCGGCATCCTGAGCCTAGGCTTCCTTGTATCGGTGTTCGTCTCTTTGATCGGTTACATCTTGTACTGGTTCTTCAATTTATCCAGTCGGGTTGTTCAATTCGGGGTACTGCGCGCCATGGGACTTTCCAGGCGACAGTTGACGGGAATGCTGCTGCTTGAGCAAGGATTTACGGCTGGGTTGTCGATCGCACTCGGAATCATTATCGGAAAGCTAACGAGTATATTGTTCCTTCCATTTCTGCAAACTGCCGATTCTGCCAAAACTCAGGTCCCGCCATTCCGTGTCGTATTCGAATCCAAGGACGCGAATCAATTGTATATCGTGGTTGCGTTTATGATGCTGACAGGTGCGACCTTGTTATTCCTGCACATACGCAGATTGCGCGTACATCAGGCAGTTAAACTGGGAGAGGAGCGTTAACCGGTGATCTATTGTGACGGACTAGTCAAAATATACAAAACCGATGAAATCGAAGTTGTCGCTCTGCAGGGTTTGAATATTGCAGTTGAGGCAGGAGAGATGATGGCCATTATCGGGAATAGCGGCAGCGGTAAATCAACATTGCTGAATATACTGGGCGGGTTAGACCGCCCTTCCGCCGGTCAAGTCAAGGTTGGAGAATGGGATTTACTTAAGATCAGTGATGATCAACTGGTTGAGTATAAGCGTCGCACGGTCGGATTCATCTGGCAGAATAACGCGCGCAATCTGCTGCCATATTTGACAGCGCTGGAAAATGTAGAGATGCCTATGATGTTAGGAGGCAAGATCGACCGTGCTTACGCCCGACAATTGCTGGAATGGGTAGGGCTCACGGAGAGAATAAACAACAAGTTATACCAATTGTCTGGAGGTGAGCAGCAGAGGGTTGCCATTGCCATCTCGCTTGCCAATCGACCCTCTCTTCTTCTGGCAGATGAGCCTACAGGTTCTGTGGACACTCAGACAATGGATATGATCATGAATATTTTCCGGAGGTTGAACAAGGAATTAGGCGTTACGATTGTTATTGTAACCCATGATCTGTCGCTGGCCAGCAAGGTGGATCGTGTTGTTGCCATTCGAGACGGGATGACCAGCACAGAGTTTATCAAACGCAACCCGAATCTGATTCTGGATGGGGGGGACGAACCGGCAGATCGGAAGAAATCGATACAGGATGTACATGAGGAATATGTTGTCTTGGATCGTGCCGGACGTCTTCAAATACCGAAAGCATATCTTCAAGCACTCCAGATCACGAACAAGGCTTCAATGGAATTCGATGGAGACAAAATTATGATAAGAGCACCAAAATCACTGGAGGGATAATCAATGAGATCAAAAACATCCAAAAAAAGATGGTTCAAAACATTAACAAGCGTCACTATTACACTAGCACTGGTTGTACCTCTTCTTGCAGCATGTGGAAAAGATTCCAGTGTGGATGACAAGACAGAACGGGTATTAAGAATTGCTTCCAATTATGGAGGCTCTAGTGAAGAGTATTTCCGTCAGCAATTCAGTGAGGTGTATGAATATGCACATCCCAACATCAAGATAGAGCTTGTTCCGATCATGGATAATGATCAATACAGATATAGCCCACCCAAGGAAGGTGAAAAGCAGCCTGATCCTATGGAAAAGCTAAAGGAGCTTATGACAGGAGCTAATCCTCCGGATATCGTCATGCTGGATCTGGAGATGCTTCCCGAGCTCGTAAGCAATAATATGCTGCTGCAGTTGGATTCAATGATTGCCAAAGACAAATTCGATACGTCTGATATCGTGCCTTCTGTAATTGATGGCCTGAAAAGTATGGGGGATGGCAAGTTATATGCCTTGTCTCCTTTCTTCTCCGCAAGTGCCTTAATGTACAACAAGAAGCTGTTCGATGATGCAGGTGTCCCCTATCCTACAGATGATATGACTTGGGATGAGATGTTTAATACGGCCAAGCTCGTTTCCAAGGGTGATGGTGATCAGCGCAAGTACGGGTTCTCCTTCAGTACATATTCATACGGCGACAATTTGTTCTATGAGATAAATAACTACTACACGAACCCCCTTCAGCTTCGCATGTTCAATGATGCCGGAGAGAAGATGACTGTGGATTCAGAGCAATGGGAGAAAGTATGGAAAACGATGCAAGGGCTGGTCAAGGAAAAAGTGTTCCCGGAGGCAATGGACCCAAGTAAAATGGGGGGAATGATGAGGAACTCCGACGAGTACAATCCGTTCCAGAATGATATGTTCAAATCAGGCAGACTGGCTATGACGATTGTCCAAAACTATCAAATTAATGATATGATTAATGCTAACAAAAATGCTGTAAATGTGAAGGGCTTTACGCCCATTGACTGGGATATTGTAACGGTGCCAACGCATTCGGAAGCCAAAGGCAAAGGCGGCAATATCTATATGAACGGAGTGATGGGGATCAATGCCAAGGCTCAGAATCAACCTGATGCCTGGAATTTCCTGAAGTTCGTCAACGGAGAAGATTTCGCAAAACTCAAGTCCCGCAGTATGAATCAGATGGTTTCCCGCAAGAAGTATATTCAACCACAGGACGGACTTAGCTATAATATCAAAGCCTTATACTCATTAACCCCTGTACCATTCAACGAGATGAATAAAATGTATCGTGAGAAGCCTTATATCGGCCAAGTGCAGGGCATGGGCATGCAGTATTTCAAAAAAGCAATGGACGGGACAGTTGGTGTAAGAGAATCACTTAAGGAATGGCAAGCTGCGGGAGATGCTGCTCTACAGCAGTTGAAGGACAATCCAAATGCTCAGATCAACATGGGAATGGGCATGGGGATGGGAATGAGTAAACCTGCGGTTATGTATTAAACCCGTTTTCGAATATTAGAGGCACCCGGGGAGGTAGAATCAAACATGAAGCAATTGTTCGTTCGAAGATTGTATACAGCAGCATTGGCTTTAACACTAAGTACCAGTTTAGTTGTACCCGTAATGGCGGATAGCGGAGCTGTCATAAGCGCGCAGGAGAAAATAGCTCTCTCTTCCTCTATTGGATCTGTGTATATTTCTAACAATAGTTATTTCCAATTGGAGCAAGCTACTATTCTTCCAGGTGAAGAGGGAAAAATAGTCTCCTTCAAAGTAAAGCTGCATAACGGAGATCAATCTGATATCTCGTTCATTGATTATTGGGTTCGTCTCCAATCCTCATCGGGTACACAGTTCAGCGTGAATTTACTACCGAAGGATAAAGATAAAAACCGGGTCCCAGCAGGCTCTGAAGAAACGATTACATTTTATGCCAAAGTGAACGAATCCATTAATCTTCAGGATCTAATTTTCAAAATCATCCGCTGGGATTTTTCTGCAGCCAATTTTGAGCGTACTGTCGGGGAAATTACGGTACCTTGGGATTACACTCAACTGACTATGGTCGATGAGAAAAGAATTGTGAATGTCGGAGGCACCCAGCTCAAGACAAGTGTTCCTAAGCTGCGTGTGAATAAGAAAGAAGATGAGTATTTCGTAAACTTGACTTACTCAATCGAGAATATTGGCAGTAAGAGCGTTACATTACCGGCATATACTTACTCGATTCGAACACCTGAAGGTTTGTTGTATCCTTTGGATGGAGCGGCTGCCAAAGACCTAGCCGTCCATCCTCGTGCTAACAAGGAAGTGAAATTGACCGCAACGATTCCTGCTTCCATCCCGGAGACCGGGTGGGAATTGGTCATAACCGAGCTTGAGGCAACAGCAAAGATTCCGCTTCCGGTCGCTTTTTACCAGCTGCCTGCAAGCTCAGCCGATGAAGTGATTACACCTGTAACCGGTCCGAAAGTTATCCTGGTTAAAGAGGTTCCACTATCGGTTTCTGTCGGACGTGTTTCGATGAACAAGAATGATGTGAACTATCAGACAACTGTGTATGTTCATCTGGAGAATCAAGGAAATGAGTCTATAGCGGTGCCCAATTATGAATTTGTTATCCGAACCTCGGAAGGGATTTCTTACCCTGCAGCGGCGACTGGGTTGACCAACTTGTCCATTCTGCCCAGAAGCAGCAAGGATATCACTTTGAACGTGGATATCCCGGTATCCGTTCAGGTTAGCAGCCTTGAGCTCATTCTTAACCAACCTGCAGCAGGCAGTCCAAGTGGGGGAACTGGGACTGGCAGTTCAGGAGGAACTGGAGGGACAGTTGGAGGCTCAACGGATAAAGAGGCTCTTAATCCAGTTGCTATCTTCATCCTTCCCAGTCCTACTCAGAATGAAGGGACAGTAGGGACGGCTAGCGAGTTCAGCAACAAGAACGGGATCTACAATATTACTTTTAACGGGATTCAACGTCTGCCATGGGAAGAGAAGGACATAGTTACAGCAAGCCTTTCTTTATCTGGTAAAAGCAGCTCTGCTCTCCCGATTCCAGCCCTCACCGGATATTTCCTGTTGGACGGCTCGATCAAAGTGCCAGCCAAGATGGTTCAGACAGACAGCGTAATCTCCATTCATAATGAAGCCAAGGTTGGCTTCCAAATTTATGGCACTGTCCCGTACACGTATGACTATTCTGAGCTGCAGTTAATCGTACAGGAGAAAGTATCGGACACGGAGACTAACGATTTGGTTAAATTCAAGAATAATAAGACTGCCATGTCGATGCCGTTTATCGGAACAGGCGAAGGCTACAAGATTACCGGGGTCGGCCGTAACTCCTCACTCAGTATTCGGAACTCACGCACCTACAATGGGTTGGATTCCAGCCTGTTCGCGGTTCAACTCAGTGTGGAGAATCTGGAAAAACGTTTCACTAATATAAGCAAGCTGGTCGGGTACTTCAAGACGAAGGATGAGCTTATGTTCCCGGCACAGATCGCTGAGGTGAAGAAGAAAGTTAGCCCTCTGGGCAAAGCCATACTAAATGTAACGACTTCACTCCCGCCTAACTTTGATACATCAGGGATGGAGCTGATAATTGGCGAAGGGGTTAAGGATGGAGCTCTAGCCGATGGAGCAACTACCCCTGATGCTTATATTAATGGAGTAACCTTCTCCATTCCTGGTGAGAGCAAAGTAGTGCAGGATCATCTTGGCAAGCTCGATTTGTTCCCGTTCACTCTTTCAATTAATAAGGTTAGCGCATCCATAGTACAAACGGAACAATTTGCGTTCTCATTCGATTATTCCCTTAATAAGAACACCTTCGCAGAATCAAGCGGAGAAGAACATAAGATTATCGTGGAATTCTCGGATGTGAATGGCGGAGTGAATTTCTCGCAAACCTACACGCTGGACAAATCTACCGACCCTGAGGTTGCGGGCAACCTTGCCGTTGGCCAGCACAGCAAGACGATTCTGAAGACAGACCCTGCTATACTGGTCAGACTTCCTTATTTAACGCAGTATAAAGTAAATATTTACGATGAGTTCCTTGGTCAGAAGAAGCTGCTGGCTTCCCAGACGATTAATTGGTTCGTCACAACTGAGTGAGCTGCATACCAGAGAAACAAGAGTCCTGCGAATTTGCA
>JARBUQ010000296.1 GCA_029239545.1 Paenibacillus sp. | reverse complement strand
CAACTAAAAAGGTCGAGGTGTGTCATGGAAAAAAGTCGTCAGCATTTTGATGAAGAATTTAAACGGCGGACCGTCAAGCACATGATGGAAACAGGCAAATTGAATTTGTATACAAAAGTAAACATAAAGTAAGGCTAATAAAACTAATTCGCCCTGAACATTCACTTCCAATAGCGATTAATAACGCAATGTAAACTAATCCGAAAGCCAGCTTTGCTATTCATTCACTTCTGCTTAGTAATTGACTCTTTACCCTTATTTACCTCCAAATTAGTTTTCTCAGCTTTACTAGTTGTTCTGCTACGTTTACTAATCGATTAACCTTATGTAAAGAAATCTAATAAAAAGGTTAAATTAACGAATGTTAACTTCGTTCCGTCTAATTTACATTGGTATTGGATCAAAGGATGGAGGACTGAAGATGAATATCAATATTAATCAATTGAGAACGGAATATTTGTTGAATCCCACGGGTTTGGATTGCATGCAGCCGAGATTGGGCTGGACGCTTGATGCGGCAAGACGGGGTGCAAGTTTAAGCGCTTACAGAGTGCTCGTATGTACCAATGAGGAGCTGCTCGAACAGGAAATCGGAGATGCCTGGGATTCTGGCAAGGTCGATTCGGAGAACACCCAACATATTGTGTACGAAGGCAAGCCGCTTATCTCCGGCCAACAGTACGTATGGAAAGTAATGGTGTGGGACGAGAGCGGCATTCCTTCAGCCTGGAGCGACACGGCTAGTTGGTCGATGGGACTTCTGTCACGTTCAGAGTGGCAAGGGAAGTGGATTGGGCTCAAATCGCATCATGCCCCCACTCATGCCGAGCCCAAACCTGCCGTATACTTGCGCGGCTCTGTTCAGGTAGAACGGCGTATTCGCCGAGCTTCACTATACACCACGGCACTTGGAGCATATGAGCTGTATATCAACGGACAGAGAATCGGAGACAAACAGCTCGTTCCGGATTGGACGGATTACAATATCAGAGTTCCTTTTCAAATGTACGACGTGACAGCAGAGCTGACTTCGGGAGACAATGTGATCGGGGTACTGCTGGGGCACGGCTGGTATTCGGGTTATATCGGGATGTTCGGTTATCACCGGTACGGCACAGATCCGCGCATCCTTACACAGCTTAATATCGAATACGAAGACGGATCCAGACAATCTTGTTTCACCGATCCTTCTTGGAAAGCTTCATTCGGGCCTCTTCTGGCAACTGATTATCAAATGGGCGAAACGTATGATGCCCGACTGGAAATGGCTGGATGGAATGCAGCAGGATTCGACGATACGAGTTGGACCGCTGCAAATGTTTTTTACGAATACAAAGGATATATAGTGTCCGACAGCTGTCCTCCTGTTCGTTCCATGATGGAGCTCAAACCGATCTCGATAACCCGCAAAGAAAATGGCGTCTGGCTTGCCGATATGGGGCAGAACATGGTCGGTCGAATCCGGATCAGCTTGCATGGCGAAGCCGGCACATCTGTTACGCTGCGTCACGGCGAGGCGCTGGACGAGGCACAAGATCTGTATACGGCAAACTTGCGGCTCACGCGGCAGACGGACATATTCATATTAAGCGGCAAGGAAGAGGAAACTTTCGAGCCCTACTTTGCGCTTCACGGCTTCCGGTATGTTGAGATTTCCGGATATAAGGGTGAAATTACTCCATCGGATATTACTGGTGTTGTGTACTACTCTGCATTGGACAAAACAGGTGAACTAGAAACTTCCAATCCACTCCTAAACCGGCTGCTGGACAATATCGAGTGGACACAGCGCAGCAATTTCGTCAGCGTACCGACGGATTGTCCGCAGCGCGACGAACGGCTTGGCTGGAGCGGAGACGCTCAAGTGTATTTTCGAACTTCGAGCTATTTCATGAACGTGGCGCCGTTTTTCAACAAATGGTTGACCGATCTGGCGGATGCGCAGCGTCCCACTGGAGCTTTTACTGACTTCGCACCATTCATTCCGGGAGCCAAAACAGAACATGGCGGAGACATGACGTACGATCACACGGCTTCGGCAGGCTGGGGAGATGCCGGAATTATTGTCCCTTGGATGATGTATCGCGTCTATGGAGATAGCGCCATCATAGAACGGCATTACGAGTCGATGGCCAAATGGATCGATTATCTTGACAATATACATCCGGGACATCTACGCGAAGATTTACCGCAATTCGGAGACTGGCTCTCGATTCCTGAAGCCTCAGGTTTGGGCGATTTCAGCAATGTATCTGGCTTTTCGACGACTCCTTATGATGTCTTCGCAACTTCTTATTATGCGTACTCGGTGGGATTAATGGCCAAGATGGCCGCCTTGATCGGGAAAAAGGATGACTCATTACGTTATGAGCAGCTGCATACGGCCATCAAGGAATCGTTCAACAAGGCATATGTAGACGCATCAGGTTCCATTAAAGGCGATACGCAGGCAGCTTATACGATGGCGCTTGCTATGAATTTATTGCCTGAAGAAAAACGGGAGTTCGCCATTAACCGAATATTGGAGCTGCTGGATCAAAGGGATTGGCATATCTCAACAGGCATCCACGGAACCCGGTGGCTGCTGGGAGTGCTGGTCGAATCCGGGCATGAAGATATCGCCTATCGACTGCTTACACAAACCGGCTATCCGTCGTGGTTCTACTCCGTTCTCCAAGGCGCTACTACGATTTGGGAGCGATGGGATGGCTGGACACATGAAAAAGGCTTCCAGCGGCCGGGAATGAACTCCTTTAATCATTACGCACTTGGTTCGGTTGGAGAATCCATCTATCGATTCGTAGGCGGCATTGATCTCGATGAAGATGTGCCGGGATTCAAGCATATTCGTATTCATCCTCGGATCGGCGGCGGACTAGAATATGTCAATTGCCGCTACACATCGGTTCAAGGACTGATCGCTTGCAATTGGAAACAACAGGACAAGCAGCTGGTAATCGATGTGCGCATTCCTGCAGGCACAACCGCAACAGTGCGCATTCCTGCTCGTCTTGGACAGCTCGTGGAAGAGAGTGGCGGCGGGATAGACTCGTCGATTGGGCTGAAGGTCGTGGATCGCAACGCGGATGCGCTGTTCGTGAACATTGGCTCGGGCGATTATCATTTTGTCATCCACGAATGAAATTCCCGCGCCATTATTCTGGCTCTACCGAGAGCAATTTATTAAATAAACGCATGAAAACGGGGATGGATGCTCATGTTAAGAACGGGAGGTGATTGTATTGGCAGGAAGAAACAACAAACCGAAGAATAACGGACCGGCCTCTGCCCCTTCCCGGCTTGATCAGTTCGGGGAGAAGCTAGCGGAGGATAATGAAGTGAAATCTCCAAAGCAAAGCAAATCCAGCGATAAAAGCTGCTAAATCGAAAAGGACGTCCATGTTCTAATCTGGACGTCCCTCTCTATAGACGCTTTTCAAAAATGTAACACAAATGAAATCTTATTTTCATCTGTCTTTAATGAAATACACTTATAATAAAAGTCGACCCCCTTTTTAATATATACTTAAGACCCACAGCCCGTTGCTGTGGGTCTCTTTCTTTCTAAAGCTGTCCCATCAATCAGGAACCCGTCTGAACACCAGCACATTTCGTCTCTCGCAAATAAGCTTAAACCCGTTACGCACCAAGCAGCGGACAGCGGGTCTTACCCGTTCGCCATTCACAAGGAAACGATCGCACGGGGACGCACTGCCAATTACGCAAACTCCGTTGATTCGGGCGCGCTGAGTGAACGGATTATTTTCTAAGCGAATTGTCACGATATCCACCGGGCGTGCAATACTCGTAGTAGACACTCTCATCTTCTCCTTCTCTATGAAATACTATAAAGAATGCGAGAGTTGCTAGATTTGATACAGACATACCCCCATCCGATCAAAAATGAGCATCTGTCACCTCCCGTCATTTCTGCTACAATAGAGCTTGGAAGGAGGGGATCGCTAGACGATGAATCATTTAAAATCATATTTCCAATTTATACGACCTTACTGGAAGCTAATTGCGGTCACTGTTGTAATCGGGATGGTTAAGTTCAGCATACCGCTCACGCTTCCCTTTCTTATGAAATATGTCGTGGATGACCTCCTTATGGGGCCGTTGGAGCTGGAACAGAAGCTGCAAAACTTGTATTATATGCTGGCCGGAGCTTTCGTGCTGTTCGTAGTTGTGCGCGGCCCTGTTGAATACTATCGGCAATATTTTGCCCAGCTTACGACGAATCGGATTTTATTCGATATTCGCAAGCGTCTCTATGATCATATTCAAACGCTGTCCATCCGGTACTATCAGAATAATAAGGTAGGAGAGATTATATCCCGTTTCATCAACGACGTTGAGCAGACCAAAAATATCGTTGAAACAGGAATGATGAACATATGGCTTGATTTATTCACGCTAACGATTGCGATGGGGTTTATGTTCTACCTGAATCCAGTTCTTGCTCTTGTAGCCATCTCCATCTTCCCGTTGTATGGTATGGCCGTTTATTTTCTCTATAGACGGTTGAAAAAGCTGACCAAGGATCGTTCACAGGCATTAGCAGAAATGCAAGGTTATATGCACGAACGGCTGCAAGGTATTCCGGTCATTCGCAGCTTTACGCTCGAACGCTTTGAGAGACAGAAATTTGCTGGCAGAAACACTACACTGTTGAACAAATCGCTTGCTTCCATGCGCTGGAACGCTTTTACGTTCTCTATCATTAACACCTTGACCGATATCGCTCCGCTTCTTGTTATTGGGTACGGAGGGTATCTCGTTATTCAAGGGGAATTGACGGTTGGATCCTTTATCGCTTTTTTCGGTTATCTGGATCGTCTATACAGCCCGCTCAATCGTCTCGTCAATTCCTCCACGACAATTACACAGGCTACCGCTTCTGTTGATCGGGTGATGGAGTTCTTAAGTACTCCTTACGACATAACAGATAGTCCTGACAGCACAATTCTTAAGAGCTCCAAAGGTCACATCAGGTTCGATAATGTTTGGTTCCGGTACAAAGAGGACGACAATGACTGGGTGCTAAAAGGAATCGACCTGTCCATTACACCTGGTCAAACCATTGCATTCGTCGGAATGAGCGGCGGCGGGAAATCCTCACTGATCTCACTGATTCCCCGTTTCTTCGACGTTCAGCAGGGCAGCATCAGCATCGATGGACACAACATACGCCAAGTTACCCAGCAAAGTCTGCGCGAGCAGATTGGCATGGTGCTGCAGGACAATATTTTATTCAGCGGCAGTATTCGGGACAATATTCGGATGGGGCGCCCTGAGGCCACGGATCTGGAATTAGAAGAGGCCGCCAAGGCAGCCAGTGCACATGAATTCATTGAACAACTTCCTGAGATGTACGATACCGAGATTGGGGAGAGAGGGGTTAAACTATCTGGGGGTCAAAAGCAGAGAATTGCCATTGCCAGAGTATTTCTCAAGGATCCGCAAATTCTGATTCTGGATGAAGCGACCTCTGCATTGGATCTGGAATCTGAGCACGCTATCCAGCAATCGCTGGAGCGTCTGGCAGCGAACCGGACGACACTTATTGTCGCTCATCGGCTTTCCACCATTACCCACGCTGAACAGATCGTAGTTGTGGAAGACGGCCAAATTGTGGAACAGGGTACGCACGCTGAGCTGATGGCCGCAAACGGCGCGTATGCACGATTGTATAACATTCAGAATTTATCCATTTAAGCCTACAGTAAGCCGTACTTCGGCACCTCGCTCGGCTCCCCGCGCGAGGTGCCAAAAGCAGCCCGCCCCCTTAATGGGTGACGGGCTGTTCGGCTTATAAATCACTAACTATTGCAGCTTAATACGCCCAGCGGAACATATTATTGCCGCTGCTGAAGTACACATTTCCATATTCATCAGTGGACGCGCTGTTAACGGCACTTGCTCCACTGTACAATGTAGTAACCGTTTTTGTAGCTGTATCGATTTTGAAGAAATGATTTTTAATTGTGCCGAACATGGTGTTGCTGCCAGCTCTCCCAAGAACTAACGATCCATCGCGAGTAATCTGGGTTGTCGATGTATAACTTACGTCTGTAAACTTCTGCACATGATAATCGAATGCGTTGGTTGTCGGATTGAAAATAAACAGATAGCCTTCTGACAGCCCCCATATTTTATTATCAGGCCCTACGGTAAGTGCTGTAATTCCTTGAGA
>JARBUQ010000295.1 GCA_029239545.1 Paenibacillus sp. | reverse complement strand
ATAAGCAACTTTATAAATACCCAACGCCGCTGGTAGCCGAAAGAGATGGGCGTATGCCTACGAAAGGGAGACTGGAAAAAGCAGTTTTGGTTTCGAACATAAGGCCTTTGAGAATAGGCTCCAGCCGACCTTAGTAGTAACCATGCAGTGCTATGAGGCAACATGTTGGTTTCCCACTCGTTCGAGTGCCCAAAATACTGCACGTTCTACAACATTTTTCCTCCAACTCTTGTGTATCTATCCGTAAGCGATTACCCTGAAGAACACCTCCAACGAATGTTCAGAACCCGAGTGCCCGTGCTATAATAGCTGGATCGTGATACGACTATATAGAAGGAGCATAACAGATGGCACAGCAGAGTTCCGTGCAAACAGGAAGCAATCAAAATACTAAGAATCAAACATTGTCACGAGGGCTAGTGCTATTAATGGCTATTTCCTGCGGACTGGTTGTGGCAAACCTATATTACAATCAACCGCTGTTGGCTGATATAGGCCGATCATTCGGGGTTGATGCACAGCATGTAGGCATTATCTCTATGCTTACCCAGATCGGATACGCCATGGGTCTATTTCTCTTCATCCCACTAGGGGATATTAGAGAGCGGCGCAAGCTCATTGTAATTCTGCTAATAGCGGTTGGATTCTCGCTTATTGGAGTCGCAGCGGCGCAGAGCTTGGCCTGGATGTATGCAGCAAGCCTGGCAGTCGGAATCACCACGGTTGCTGCGCAGATCATCATTCCCCTTGCCGCACAGCTTGCCGAGCCCCATGAGCGAGGCAGAATTATCGGCAGTGTGATGAGCGGGCTGCTGATTGGAATTCTGCTAGCACGTACTGTATCCGGCTGGGTAGGTGAGCTGTTCGGTTGGCGTACTATGTTTGGATTAGCAGCTGTACTCATGTTCGGATTAGCTTATGTGTTGAGAAGGCAGCTTCCGCTCAGCCCGCCAGATATCAAATTAAGTTATCCCGGGCTAATCCGTTCCATCGGGAGGTTGATTGTCGAGCAGCGTACATTACGTGAAGCCGCGCTTATCGGGGCATTCATGTTCGCTTCTTTCAGTGTGTTCTGGACATCATTAACCTTCTTCATGGAAAGTCCTTCTTACGAATATGGAAGCGGAATAGCCGGTATGTTCGGTATTGTTGGTGTAGTTGGAGCGGCTGCGGCGACTGTAATTGGGCGTTTGGCCGATCGAATCAAACCGAGCAGCATGGTCGGGTTTATGATCGTGATCTGTCTTCTTTCATTCCTATCCTTCTGGTTAATCGGCTCCTGGATATGGGGCTTGATTGCGGGAGTGATTCTGCTTGATCTTGGCGTTCAGGGCAGTCAGGTTGCCAACCAGACGCGAATCTACAGCATGCTGCCGGAAGCCAGAAGCAGAATCAATACGGTTTTTATGGTGAGTGTGTTCATTGGCGGAGCGATTGGCTCTACACTTGGCGGTTATGCCTGGAGCGAGTGGGGCTGGAGCGGAGTATGTTTTACAGGTGGAGGTTTGGCGTTCGTAGCTTTGTTGATATGGACAGGTCACAGATTATCTGGGATTCAAAAGTAAAACACGGCTTGCTTGTCCTAATCGGCATGCCCGGAACATCCGAAGTAAACACGGTTTGTCTGCCCCTATTCAGATTGAATGTGGCAGACAAGCCGTATTACTGTTAAAGGTCGCGGCTCAGGCAGTTTTCCAGAATCACCACTTCTTCGGGCTTCAGCAGGTAGACGGAGTCATCCTGAACAAGGCATCGGTAGACAGTCGAATCCTGGTATAATACCTGCACCCGCTGCTCTGTCTGCATATTCCACAGCTCGAATCGATCCTCAATCTGCAGCAAGAAAAGCCCTGGTTGTCCGGTTGAGAGCAGTCGTTTCATATTCTTGGGCACCCTGCCCATCTGTTGCAGCTCCGGCACCTCCAGGCTATCCGCTGCCATAACGAACCAATAGGTCGCTGCTTCATCGTTAAACGTCCCGCGAACGGTACATAAATAGCTGCCTGATGTGACAGCACCGTGCACTGCAGCAAGCGTAGTGCCTAACGGAGCCGCAGCAGTACGAACCACCGACATGTCATGCTCGTCCAGTCGTGCAAAATAACAGAGGTCCGAGTTGGGCGTGCAGCTGTTGACATCGGCATGCATCGTCGTACCAGCAAGAAGGCTCCGAGTCCCAATATCATAACAAAGACTGCGAATCATTTGACCAGGAATCGGATCGTCTTTGTACAGGGGAGTTCCGGATGACGTATCATACTTGGTCACAATGCAGCCCAGATTCCCATACTTATGGCTGTTGGAATAATAGAGCACTTCTCCGATCTGTGCAGCAGCAACGGGCCGCTGACCTCCTGGAGGAGCAGCTACAACTCGCGGGTTAATCGGAAATTTCGCCGGCTTCCCAGGGTCGTACTCCACCAGCTCGCCGCCTACATAAGCCGCCATATACACTTTGTCGCCGAATTTCCATGTCTCCAGTATTTCCCCGGGACCTGGAGCTGCCCTGCCCAGATCGACACCAACGCCTGTTGCCAGATTAAGCTCCCAGAAGGCTTGCGTAATGAACGGTGTACCGAGCAGGCGGTCCTTATCGATTCGAAGAAGACAGTCCACCTCAGCCAATGAATCGGTAGGCAGAACCTTGGTCATTTCCAACTCCCCTGTAATCCCATCATAGCGATAAAAATTCCCGTACAAATTAACCGCTACGATCTTCGCAGAGGTTGTCAAATGTACCGAACCAGCGAATCCGTCCGGAATTATGCACAGATCCTTCACCCGGTTATCCTGCATATCCCACAAGCCAATCCGCACATCGCTGTTGTGGGCAGCCGCTCCCCAGGCCTGATCGCCTATTCTAGCAAACCATGTCATTTCTTGTTCTGGCCTCGGACCGTCTTTCGTCAAGCTGCGGTTCAACGGGTTATACCAGCCTTTGCCCGGAAAATACCACAAGCCCTCGTCGTTGCGAATCAGCCGACTGATTCCTTCGCTATTCTTGAGTGGCGGCAGAGTACCTGCCACCGATTCCTCGAGTGTTACTTTCTCAACCTTATCATCCAAAGGATTCCAATGCAGCAAACTGATTTGCGGATTGTAACTGACAATCGTATACGTTCCATCACCATTCTCAAAGCTCGAGCACATATACAGCTCTTTGGTTAAACTCATGTACACTTTGGAGGGAACACGATTGCGGAAGTCAAACGAAAAAGACGCTGTCGTAGGCATGGGATACGCACTTGCGAACAGCTTGCCATGTTGACGATCCAACGCCATGCCCTGAAATACAAGTGCCGAAGGTGCACCGGTTTCGAACTCTTCGATCTCTCCGTTACTTAACGTCAGCTTCACAACCTTGGATAAATTGCCGCATAACCAAAGCGTGTCCTCGTCCTCCTGGGCAGCGCTGTAGAACCCGCCATACAAGGGGGGGAATCGGTAAATTCTCTCCTTGCCGCTTTCGGTAACAATTACACCTGTAGAACCCGAATTACTGTTCCAGGAAGAAATCCAGAACCGTTCCTCCCCGTCATCCCCAGGTCCCAACGCCAACAACGAAGTGTTAATAAACGGATCCCTGGTTCTAGGAATTGCGGCGCGAATAATTTCTCCCTGCCAAACAGTGTCTTGCGAATTGGTGGTCATTGCAGCTTCCCTCCTACCATTAACTAAGAATGGAAAAACTCCTGTTACAGCAGCAATGCATGATCGATTTTCATAACCAGCTTCCGGATCTGAGTATCCCCATTACGGCTGCAGCTTGGCTTGTGAAGCTCGCCTGCAAGGAATACAACAAACATGCCTGCAGCTAATCGAACCTCGCTACCGCCCTCAGCCTGCTCGAATAAAGCATAATCCTTCGTATCCAGATGATCTTCAGTTGGAACGTTATTCGCTGAAGCCGGAGCATACGCTAACAGCTCTTCTTCCCCTTCGAGCAGCAGATGAATATCTGCAAATTGCGCATGCGCCTCCCACTTGCGGTCTGCAATAGTTGCAGTTTGAGCAATAGACACAGTGCCATACATCTGATCCCCAATAATATCAACCCTGCCGTCTGCCGCTTGTGCGAAATCTGTGCTAAGCATGAAATCGAATGCACGATTCAGCCCTGCCCCATACAACTTCCTCGTTTGCTCCAGTTCACTTAACTTTCCAATAATCATACAATGATTCCTCCAATTATGTATCCGCATCTTGACTTGTACATCTGCTTGTTCATTCAAATTCTACATCATTTTCCACAGGATATAAATGACTATCTTCACATCAACAACCCCGCCCCAAAATGGGCAATTCATTGTGTTATACAAACCTTATGGTACAATATCAATACGAAACTATAGAGGAGATGAGCCAGCCAATGAGCCAACAAGTGAACGAACAAGAGCTAGTCCAATACATAACTGAACGTACCAAGATAGATCCGCAGAAAATCGCTCTCGTCCTCAAGCATGAGCAAGCCTTCATCGACAAGGCAACCAAGGAAGCCAAAGACGAAGTGAGCATAGACAGCGACGAGCTTGTTGATTATGTAATGAGCCGCCCTGATGTTAAGCTGGACGAATTGAAGGTCGAGACGATTCTTGATACCGAGATGGATTACTTGGTCAAAAAAGGAATCGTGAAATACGTCGATTAATTCCGAGTATATATTCACTTGAGGCTTGCGTGGCTCTTATTTGCGCTCAAGCCTCAAAGCCTGCTCCAGATGCGCGGTCAGAGCCATTAGCGAGTTGCCGATCCATCTGCCTGTCCGTAGTTCAACCTTCTCCGCTGCAGGCACCATAGACAGCTGTGCCGCGATGATGGCAGCCTGCGGATTTTCTTCCGTAATACGTTGTAAGCCCTCACTAACAGCTGCGAGATACTCCTCTCTGGCTCCCTGCATAATCAGCTCAAATGTATGCTCCAACAATCGGCTTTCCACATCGATCTCTTTGCCTGCTACGGTTAAGTACTGTTTCATCTGATCCAAGGTGCCCGCCACTGTATTCGGATTCGTAAACACAAGTATAACGGGTTTATTAAGCTCGCAAGCTGCCTGGAATAGAGGTTCGTCAATTTTTATTATCGGGATCGAGTACCGGCTTAATCGTTCATCGTGCAAGCTTGCTGCAACCCAAGTGCAAGTAATCAGGATCGCATCCACATGGCATTTGCTGATCCAGTCGAGGGTATCGATTACTTTTTGCTCTGCAAGTCGAGAATCGAATTCAGCATCCTTTTTCACCCGATCTATTCCTGGATCTACGAAATGCACCAACTCTACATGATAAGCAGCCAATGCTCTTTCTACATGCTCAATATTCGAATAATGCGCGTGAAAACAGCCAATCGTTGTCACTATGCTTTAACCTCCTTCTAAATTTGCCCAAGCCACATCCTTCGAAAGCCCACGCTTAACAATTTTCTACGGATTATACCAATAACCTACTCAAGTTGTACATCTCAAAGCAGACTGTAACATTATCCCATTACACTTCGTTCTTAAGGAAAAGGATGGTGTTGAATTTGAAAAAAATTGTGTCATTCTGCCTTATGCTGTTGTTTCTTGCTCCTACCCCCACATTCGCTCTATCCTGTGCCCAACTGCCTTCCATGGACAAAGCTTATGAAACGTATGACGGCGTCATTATCGGCCAGGTGAATAAGGTGAACTTCGGGCAGGAGAACAATCAGATTACTGTAAATGTGATAAAAAGCTTCAAGGGTGTGCAATCCACTAAATTAGTGATGTCGGAAAATGCAACATGGGGAGCCCTTAATGGACCGAGCGAATTGGGACAAGAATATGTTTTTTTTCTGAAGCATAGAGACATCGGCTGGGAAAATCCGCTATGTTCTCCCAGCACGAAGGTTGCGGATGCCTCCCAAGAGCTTGCTTTCCTTGAATCCAAAGAAATCCCCTTAACAAGCTCTTCGGTGATACTGCCCATTAATCCCTCACCTATGAGGTGGGCGGTGTTTGGACTTGTTGCGGTTTCCATAGCTGTGGTTGGTCTCGGACTTCTTCGTTATATGAACAAAAGGAACAAGTCATAGAAGGCATTGATTCCTGATCACTTCACATTCACGAACACACTGCCGAACCAGCGTCCATCGATGATCGCATCCAATCTCCATACTCCAGCAGCAGGTAATGACATGGATGCAGGCACTTTAGCTACCTTGTCATTATCAGGGATCGGTGGATT
>JARBUQ010000294.1 GCA_029239545.1 Paenibacillus sp. | reverse complement strand
GCACAAGTGAAGCTGTTCAAAAGAACGTCCGTATTACTGCTTGCTTTATTAATCAGCTTTAGCTCAATGGCAATGGTCACATCCGTTTTTGCAGCGGAAATCACTTCACCAAGTACGACTGTCTTGCAAAATGACTTTATCAAAGTAACGGTTGATAATCACACAGGGCGTTTCAGTGTCCGAACCATTGAGGGTCAGCCCATCCGCAAGCAGGATCAGAATGTTAACATGCTGTTCGGCGGCGACAATCCGGAAACCTCGTTTACGAGCTTCCGGATTGACGGGACCGATTATATTTTTGGGAATCCGTATAAATTCGCAGTTGATTTCTTTTCGGAGATCACACAGCCTCGCGTTGTTTACAACACAAATGGTACAAGGCACATAGAAACAACATGGAAAATAAAAGGGGTGGAGATTAAACAGATTCTTATGTTGTACTCCGACCCGAATGACAAGCTGAATGCAGGTAATGTGAATATTCGGTACGAGGTTATGAACAACAGCGGAGTACAGGTAGAGATGGGTACCCGAGTATTGCTGGATACAATGGTGGCAGGCAATGATGGTCCGCAATTCCAGATTGGAACGGCCTATAAGGTCCCTCTAATGGTTGAGCGGAAGCTGATTCATAATCCCGAGGACATTCCCGAAATCTCGGAAGAGGACAGGGCACTGTATAAGCTGCCCCCTTACTGGGTGATGCGGGATACACTCGAACTGACCAATCCGCTGGCGACTAATGTTATGGCATACGGCTTCAATAACTTCGCAGAGAATAACGTCAATTTGGTAGATGAGATGATCGTCGGCCACTGGAACGGGCTTGCCAATACGAAGTGGGATTATACTCCCAATGGCAATCTGGATTTCACCCGGGACACCAATGACTATGGAACAGCGGATTCAGCCGTTGCGTTCTACTGGCAGCCTAAGGCACTCGCGCATCGAGCGTTGCAAACCTTTGAGACTGTGTATGGATTGGGAGAGCTCATCGAGCCGGATAAGGTGTTCTCCATCCGCTTTATGGACACTCCGCAGCAGTTAGCAACACTGGAGGATAATAGCGATTATAGCAGCGAGGGTGTTTTCGATATTACCGCAGAGATTGAGAATCTGGCTATGTTCGATATGGAGCATGAGTTCATCGATGTTGAGTTGTCGCTTGAAAGCGGGCTTAACTTCGTCAAGCTGGATGCGTTAGGCAATATTGTACGGGATAACGGCAAGGTAGTGACGGAAGCTATTCGCAGTAAAGTGTTGGCTGGGGTAATGAAGACAGCGACTCCCGAAGAAGCGGAGCATGGAATTACCCCTATGTACAAGCCAGGCGAAGCGATCACAGTAACCTTCAAGGTGCAAGCCAAGGGCAAGGCATGGCCAACAACCAAGCAATATATGATGACGGCGAGAAGTCCGCAAACTCAAGCTAAGATTGCCGGGATTGAGGATGAGGGAACGAGGGCGCAGTATGAATCCGTGAAATCCAATTTCATTCTGCTGCCTGCTGTCGGAGAGGCTGTGGCTACGTACGCTTACGGACTGTCACCCAAGGAATTGTTTAGCAGCGATGTGAAATACATTACGGCCAATCTTACTAATATCGATGCCTACAATGCGGGCAGTGTTACTACTGAACCGAATTTCGACCTCTATATTAGGGAGAAAGTAACAAGCAAGCGCTACAAGGTTCCGGTTAAGGAATCGGTCATTCTGCAGGCTGCGGATGATGGCTTCTCGGGGGATATGCGAATTACTTACCGTGGCGGCGATCTGGTTGATAAGGCCGGAAATGTGCTGCAGGCCGGTCTTGGTCCCGATCTTCCATTGGGCGAATATCAACTTGAGATTGATTTCAAAGGGGATACAGGCGGCGATGAGGAAATAGCAGCCCTATACGATATAACGACTGGGCAGACGTTCAAGGTAACCGATAATCAAAAGACAAGAATCCGGGAAGCGGGCATTATGGCTGTATATAAGCAGAATGTGGATCTGAGGTTTGTGACCAACACAGGCGGGCAGTATTTGCAGCAGGTGAATGCTCAATTCCCGGGCAAACCATTTGATAACGGTACAAAACTATTCAATGCAGTGGAGGCATATAGAGCTGTAAAGGCTATAATCGGGCCAGCCAACAATGCACTTGACCCTAAATTTAAGCTTGATGAATTTATGAGTCAGGAATCATTGAAAGAGGTTCCTGCATATGCTTACCGAATCTTCGAATCCGAGCAGCAATTCACAGAATTCTTCAATAAGGTCAACAATCCGAATCGTGAGATGCTTGTCGAGATTCGCGGCATGATAAAACAGGTCGGTTCGGGTGCGGATGAGCAGGTTATCGTAGATACCCGTACGGAACCGGCAATTATTAACAAATCCGTTGCCTACAAAGGCAAGGATATGGTGTTCGTCAAGGGCCAGCTGGATGTATTCGGCATTCCACAAAAGGTGAACGGCTATAAGGATATGCCTTTCTTTGACACCTTGTTCGTGAAAGGCGATGGGACACTTCGGGTGGCAGGGAGCGGGTATACCTTCCATGAAGGAGAATGGACGCTTGATTTCTACAACGGATTCAAGAAGTCGCTGGGCCAGGATTTTATCATCGATGACGATGTGTTCCCAATGAGCCAGGATAATGAAGAGGACAACAGCTTGAACGGTACGCTCAGTTGGGCAGTTGGCTCACTTGGCGACAGGCTGAATCCGCTCCGTCAGCTCATGATTGAGAATATATATTTCAACAAGCAAAGCCTGTTCGCAGCACCTAATTTTATGGTGGCAGGTTTCGCCTTGACCTTTAATGATTTCATTCTGAGACCGGGCGGCATCTCTTTTGGCGGCAAGCTGTCCATGAATATAATGAATGCCGAGGCGCGCAATATTATTTTCAACGATAAGGGCTTCGTGGGAATAGACGCCAAGCTGAAGTTCGATTTGGATGGGAAGCTCGGCTTGATTGAACGCCCAAAGGAGGATAAGGAGGGCACAGGCGGAGAAATTTATGTGACCCATTACGTTCAGCCTGTGCCGAACGTCTCGAATCGATATGGGGTCAAATTTCATGCTGAGCTCAAGGATTTGGTATCCATTCAAGCCGAGCTTGCCTTCAAGCAAGTGAGTGACGGGAGAGTGCTGCCGGATGTGATAGCATTTGGAACTACGCTTCCCCAGCCGGGAGTGTTGATAACGGCAGGAACCTATCTAACGGCTGTTCGAGGAGCTGTGCGCGAGCTTGCGGACACCATTGCAGGCGGAACGAAGAAAGATCCGTTTCCACTCACTTTGATGGCTGGTGTAGGCATAAGATTCGGAGTTGCTCCCGCATATTTTCACGGAAGTATCGATCTTACCTTGAAGCGGACCGGAATTAAGCTGTTAGGGAAAATGGAATTCTCGACAAAAGCGGATGCGTCTGGCAATGACTTGGTTCCGATGTTAACCAGAGCTTTACTGGAAGCCCAATGGGTGACCCCATGGTTTTTGAGGGCAGAGGCGGAAATAGATATAGGCGGATGGGATGTAGTCATAGGTAAAGCAGGTATATTCGTCGGTCAAAATCTGGAGAAGAAGAGGATCGACTTCGAAGGTTATCTCGGGGCGAGTGTCCAGATACCCAAAAAAGTTCCTGTCGTCGGAGGCATGCCGCTTGCCAGTGTTTTCTTCGGTGTTAACAATGACAAAGTATGGGGCAGCGTGGGTATTTTGCTGATCTCAGTTGGAATCACGTATTACTGGGGCGGCGGAGTTGAATTCGGAACGTCAGGCGAAAGTTTGCCGGATGGTCTCATCCATATGGTTATAGAAGATCCTGAACGAGGACCACGATTAATGGTGATCGGTCAGGGGATACAGACGGTTGCCACATCATGGCTGGACACGGAAAAAGAAACGCATGAGATCGTTTACCGCGAGGTAGCTGATGGGGTCAGTATTCTGGATAACGGCATGATGGGAGTAGGAGTAGGCGGTATTACGGTAAAAAACAGCGGCAGAGTGCACGAGATTCCAATGAGTGGCATCTCGGGGAATGCTATTATCGAGATGGAATATACGGAAACGGACATGCCGAGCTTTACATTGAAGGATTCAACCGGGACGGTGTATCCGGTAGTTATCGATAATACGAACAGTGTGGCAGGAGCTAATGCTTTTACGCAGCATATCACAGCCGCTGAATCCGATGATCAGGTCGATACACGCAAAATGTATGTAATCGTGCCTAAGGAAAAAACTCAGGCAGGCGGCACTTGGACACTTGCAGCTGTATCGCCAGTTGCCACAAGATTGCTCAATGTTCCTACAACTCCGGAGCTTACGGAAGCCAAGCTGACACCGAATATCAGCGATGCCAATAAGTTTACTGCCAGCTGGAAGGTTGATAACGCCAAGCAAGGCGATAAAGTGAGCCTTTATCTTACTAAGGAAGCAATCAGTGGAGCTACAACGATACTTGAGGGCGGCAATGAAGTCCTGGATCCGGGAGACGCGGGTGTGCTGATTGCAAAGGATGTAGCTGTAGCGAATGAAGGCGGATTAACAGGAACGGTTACGAATGGAAGCCAAATTATTGACGTAACCCAAGTATCGATGCTTGGTGAAGTCGAGGATATACGAGGACTGCTGCAGCAGGGCCATTATTACCTGCGCGCCGAGCTTCAGTCGGATGCCAATTACAGCACAAAGACGTCAATCGAGCGATTCGAAATTATTGATCCTCTAGCGCCCGCTGCCGTAAGTGAAGTGAACATTCAGCCAGCTGGAAACGGATATTTCGAATTATCCTTCAAGCCGTCACAGAAGAAGCAGGGCCACGCCGATTTTGAACACAGCTATGTATTCGAAGCCCTGCAGGAGGCGGCAGGCGAATTGGCAGTCTATCCGAATTTTGAAGGAATACTGTTCACTGAGGAAGAGCTGGCACCTTACTGGAATGCGCAGAGCGGCAAGTACGAAGGAATTCCTGTAGGGGGCTGGACAGCTTTATCCTCCTCTAGCGAGCTAAATGATGCAGATCTGTCAGGTACGGTACTCGATCTCAAAAATGTCCAATATTCCGGACTGCAAACGGGACAGGAGTATGTCATAGGGGTTACTTCGACTACCAAACCGACCAAGGCTGCGGATAAGAATGAGAACTATCATTTCTCCAGCCGCACGGACAGTTTGAAGAAGCTTCTCCCTGAGCCTGCACTGCCCAGATTAACGAACGAAGTCGATCAAGGTGGAAATTATAAGTTCCATAATTATATGGACTATCTTACTAATCGAACCGAACAAAGCATCACCTTGTATTCCGATCAAAAGGATATTGAAGTGGAAGCTTATTATGCGGAACAGTCAATTGGCAAAGTGAGCTTCACCAACACGGCGAATGGAAGTAAAGGTACTTTCGAATTTAATTCGTTCAAAACGGATGGTTCTTATGGAATAGAGCTTCGAGCTGAAAATAAGAGCACCAAGGACGTCCATACTTCCATGCTCTATCTGAATGTCGATCGAAGTGCGCCAATTCTGTACATCGATAATCCGCTAACCGGAGCAAGAACAACGGACGGTAAAATTCAGGTATCAGGGACGACCTCGAATGACGCGGTTCTGAAGGTCAACGGCCAAACCGTCCCCGTTGCACAAGACGGCAAGTTTAACTCCCAGGTGACTGTAAGCTCTAGTGATCCTGCAGCAGAGCTTGTATTCTTGGCCAGAGACGGAGCAGGCAATGAGAATACAGCGAGCGTTGTCGTAACCAATGATAATTTCGACGTGCCTGTAGCTCTTGGATTCCGAAGCATCCCGGCTCTTGAGCCGGGTAAGGAGAGGAAGCTTGAACCTTACCTTAGAGTAACGGACGGTAAAGACGGGAATGGAAAGCCCAAATTCAAGGAAATGGCTATTCCTTCCACCATAGATCCGAACAAGCTGAAATATTCGATCTATATGGGAGACGCCGTGGATTTGTCGGCAGATGGAACGATACGTGCACGTGCAGTTGGAGCAAGTTTGATTCAGGCTGAGTATACGATTTCGGATGGAGTTACACTTCAGGGCATGCTGGCTGCTTCCGTCGAGGTGCCGCCACCGGCAACGATAGGCAGCATCACCGCGTATACGAGCCCAATCCAGGGCAACAGTTCTTCAACGAAGCTGAACATCAGCTCCGCCGGAGATTTAACGGGACAGCAGCTTGTCTATAAAGTGT
>JARBUQ010000293.1 GCA_029239545.1 Paenibacillus sp. | reverse complement strand
CCGAAAGGGTGAAGATCGGCAGCTGATAAGGCGTGCCCACTTTTGTATAAATAGAATTAGGTGAGGTTGCGCTTAAAGCAAGTAAAGGTGCAGTTCGATCGATCTGATCCACGACAAACTGCTGTAGATCGTACCCTCCTGCGGTATTTATAGCAAACAGGGTGTAGACACTATTTTCAGTAACGGTAAAAGTCGACCCTGTAATTAAATTGCCATCCAACGTGAAATCAACAACGGACTTGGAGCCCTTCATCCATTTGAATGCTGTGATGTTATCTCCTGTTACGGAGGCCGTCACATGTACGTTCTCTTTGGTTGAATAAGATAACGTTGGACTGAGAACTGGTGTCGCAATTATTGGGTTATTGATTACGACAACGGTGCGTGTGACCGTGGAGGAGTTCCCCGACCGGTCAGTTGCGGTGTAGCTTCGCGTATATTCACCCGCGACACTGGTGTTAATATCGCCTGATGCAACGACGGCAAGGTCGGTCGAGTCATTATCCGTTGCCGAGTACCCCGGCTCTACGAAAGGCTGGCCGATCGCGACCCACATCGGCTGCGGACCTGTCAGAGTGATGACCGGAACCTCCTCATCAAGCTGATTGACCACGAAGGTTTCAATCACATACCCGCCCGCGCGGTTCGCCACATACAGGCTGTACGATCCGTTTTCGTGTACGACGAAGGTTTGACCATTAATCGTCTCCCCATCTTCAGCGAAGTCGGCTGCAGTCCTAGCACCCTTCAGCCATTTGTAGGCGGTAAGCTCGTCACCCGTTGCTGTGAAGGAGACGGTAACGTTGCCGTCGATGGCGTAAGGCAGCGCCGGGTCAAATGTCATCTCGCTGATCACAGGATCGGCAATACGATTTACATTCAGCGTATAGGAGTGAGTTGTTCCATTTTGAGCTGTTACAATCAGAATGATTTCGTTCAATCCCATATCTAGATGCCCAGGATTGTCATTCGTAACTTGTACGGTTGCATTCGAGCCAGCAGCTACAGCATAGGTCAATTCGATAGAGCTGGCAGCAAAAGGAACCGTTATATCATATTTGCTCACCTCAGGATCAAACTCTAATTCAAATCCTTCAACAGCTAAGCTGCTTAATTCAGCATTACCGCTAAATACATCGAAGCTATATACGATTGCTGTCTTAGAGTTTTTGGCGAGCAAGGTATAAGTTCCAAAGTCGCTGACTTCAAACGAAGATCCGACCACAAGATTCCCTGACTGTTCGAAATGCTCCAGTGAGTTCGTGCCTGGTAACCATCGCAGCTCAGTGGTGTTGGAGCTTTGTACGGTAACGGTTACTGGAGCTTGTGTCGGGTTCGAGCCTCCATGATTGGCATACAAGGAAACGGAGTCAATAGAAGGATTCAACTGTGTCGGAGTCACCGTTATCCTTTTGGTAAGGACAGGAGAATCAAAGTAACCATCGTTCACCTTATAGCGGAATGTGACTTCACCGATTGTGTTCATGTCAGGTGTATACGAGAAAGTACCTGTGTTTGAAAAAGTGAAAACTCCAACTGAGGGCTGCTCTATTAGAGTGTATTCAAGTGCATCGCCTTCGAAGTCTTCCGCAATTAACTGCCCATATATAGTAGTTGCTTGCTCAACATGCTGTACATTTCCCACAATCGTGTCGGGTTCCCAGACGAATTGGGTCTGATTTGGATCGACAGTGCCATTATTTGAGTTGATCACATCAGATGCAATCGAGCCAATACCTTCATTCAAAGGATAATAAGCGGTCAAATTCGAAAAATATGGATAGGAATCATCTAATTCCGTGCTCAACTCATTTTTCACAAAAGCTTCATCAAACGTAACGGCCGTATTCAAAAATTGAATTTGATCCACTCGCAGCACGGGAGGAGATCCACCCCCGAGGTCGGAGTTCAACATTCCAATCGTTCCCCCAATGGGGATTTCGATAGCCCCGCCGATTGACCCTGTGGAAGACCCGCCAAACGCAATCGCATTGTTGGAGTAATAAGTAAACTCGCTCCAGCCAGGTTCGGCAACTGCAGAGGAAGGATCCAATTGTCCGTTGATATAAAGCTCAAGCACACCGTTGCGTTTCACAAAAGCAAGGTGGGTCCATTGTTCAATAGGGATCAGATTGCTTGATACTAGCTGGTTGGAAGAAGAAAGTAATTGGTTGCTAGCCCAATAGGAATAGTGGACTTCAAGTTCATTGGAGCTGCCTATAGCATGGGGCTGAAGAGTAAACCATCTGCCAATACCCCCATTTGAAGGATTGTTATCCTGTTTCATAATGGTATAGACAGCATTACTCTCCGGATAAACCCATAATGCAATCGTGCTATCTTCGGTGTAGCTGGAGCTATTGCCCATCACACTCGGAATGACCAGAGGAGTAGCCTCACTCAGTTTCAAAGAACTTCCACTCGTAATGAATGGGGCATGAATCGTATGAGTAGCTGCACCAACATTGCCTGCAGCATCTTTTATCTCAACCGTTATCGTAACTTCAGGTCTGGAAGGAAGAGTAATGATAGCATTAGCAAGACTGGAATAGGAAGACCATTCCGTCCAGGTTAAACCGTTCCAGATCCGCCCGATCATATCGGAGCTCGCTGACAAAACATCGGAAGCGGATATCGATAATGCTGCCTGACCAAGGGAAGCTTTGGAGATGGTGAAGTCGACGGCTGGCGCATTAGTATCGACAACAAGCTGTTGATTGGCCAAGCTGGAGACAGAGCTGAGTGGGGGCAGCATTATATTCGCAAGGAATGCTGTTCCTGGTTCAGGAGCGCCGCCGATCCCTGTGTAAATTGCCGAACCATTTAGCTCAAGAGCAAATGGAGATTCGTAATTCAACAGTGCGCTATTCGCATCCTGTGAGCTGATCGTGTAGTCAAAAGCCAGAACATTTTCGGTTGAAGCACTGGCGTTGTAGTAAGCGATACCTCCATTATTCAAATGAAGGACAGGCGATTGAGTTCCTTCCACGGACACATTTCCGCTAAAGCTGATGCGAATAGAAACTACATCCCCAACTCTATAGTGTTTGCCAGTTACTCCAGCGGTACTGACATTCGTTATCTGGAATTGACTCTCATATATTTGCTTTATATCTATAGCTGTGAGTGCTGTATTGTACCAGCGAAAATTATCCATGCTTATGTTCGTAGGGTACCAGCCATTAGCAAATCGGGCCAAGGAGAGAGCGTAACCATTAGCTGCACTAAGCGCTAAAGGCGAGGTTAAAGGTATACTGCCGTTGGTTTGAAGAATGCCATCGATATAAAACGACACTTGCGTTGCAGATACAATTACTGAATAGTGATGCCAATCAGCCAAATGAATCGATTCATTGACCGGAAGGGTATAAGTACCGCCACCTGCTCCAGTAACTTTAAGCTGAAAGGTACGTGAGAAATTCCCTGGTTTGAATAGTACGATACCATAGTGGTCTGTTTCTTTGGCGAATACAACCAGATTGCCTCCTGGGACGGTTGATCCATTTCCGTTGGAGCCCAATTGAGTATTAAGCTTGGCGTTGAAGGTCACCGTCAGCTCTTGATCCAGATCCAGACTGCCTTCTATTGACGGGATATGGAGTCTGCCCGGATACGAATGGGGTATTCCTTCGAATTGAATAGCTTCTCTTGTAGGACCAGGAATGAAGTGTGCTGTTCCATAAACGATTGGAGAATGAATAGCTGTAGAATCGCTAGTACTGTTATTGAAATTTAAACCTAAGCGCAGACGTCCATCCAGGGAAAGGGGGCTGTTGGAAGCCAAGCTGTCCGCTGAATTCGTGTCCGGCAGCACAATAGTAATATTTGCATCAGATAAAGCGCCTGTGGAGGAGTAATTAAGTAGATCTACTCGATCTGCTGCACGTACTATGTAATCAAAATGAAGAGTGTTTGTACCTGAGCCGGCTGTGTAGAGCGCTTCATATCCTGTGTTCATCATAAGGGTAGGGGGTAGAGCACTATTGATTTGAACCGCGTTAGGAAAAAACACATCGATAGGAATGGTTTCTCCCTCTATATATGTGCGAGTAACGGCCTGACTTGATACCGAGTGCGCATAAGCTTGTACTTGTGGCTGCTCCTTTATGGGTGTGATTAGAACATTGTCAATTTGTTGTCTGCTGTAGTAATGTCCGGTGCTGGCTGAGAAACCAATGTAGCTGTATGCAGGATCGAGAGTTAATGTTTTTTGAATGTATAAGGTGTTATCCATGTAGACACTGACGGAATCGTTTCTTACTTGGATCCGAACATCATGCCAATTTTGATTGGTCATATTGGTCGGACTTAATACTTGCTCTAACAAATCGGTTGATAGGCCGCTGTTAGAATTATTTTTGAATAAGGAAATGTGGTTGCCCCCTACAATATCCCAACTCTGACCAGGGTCATTATTGTAATAGGTATCAAATTCAATTCCGTAACCGTTGCCTGCCTCAAAACCCATTTGACTGGCTGAAGGGGGAGACGTTGACTTGTTTTTGTTGAACATGAATACAATCCCATCTGCCGGAATAACTGGCCCGTAAAGTGCAGAGTGATTGCTCATTCTCATTTGGAAGCTTACATCGTAAGGCGGCAAGAGAGGATTCTTAAACCACATCACCCCTGCCTTGCTCTGGGACGGAGGAGTAAGCTCTGCCACCCCAGTGGTG
The DNA here is from genome assembly GCA_029239545.1 of Paenibacillus sp. Classification (GTDB taxonomy): domain Bacteria; phylum Bacillota; class Bacilli; order Paenibacillales; family NBRC-103111; genus Paenibacillus_AA. The sequence goes on along the minus strand of JARBUQ010000293.1, from coordinate 1,615 downwards.
CTTCTGTGGGCGCTGCCCAAGTAATCCCATAGCCCGGAATCTTGTTCAAATTGGTCGGATACTACGGTTGAGCTTATGGCGGCGTCTGCATTTTTACTGCCTAATAGGAGTATACCTAGCATCATGGTAAGGAATAAATATATGTATAACTTCTTGTTCATGTGTTTAATCCAGCTCCCGATCTTTTCATTTATTGTCACTCATTTAGTATACCTGCTTACAGAACGGCTTGGAATAATTTTCTGCCCGTATTCCGTAATAAAATAACAAAAAATTCAAGCTTAAATCGACTTCCACTTGCAATGCAGCCGAAAAATGATTATTATAAAAGATGTTATTAGCACTAACGTCATTCGAGTGCTAACAAAAGCTTAACAAACTAATTTACATTTTTGAAGGAGGCAGTTTTTCCATGATCAAACCGTTAGGTGATCGCGTCATCATCGAACCCATTGCTAAGGAGGAAACTACAGCCAGTGGCATCTTTCTTCCGGATACGGCCAAAGAAAAGCCGCAAGAGGGCAAAGTAGTAGCTGCAGGCATCGGACATGTGAAGGACGGACAACGTACCGCTCTTGAAGTAAAAGAAGGCGACCGTGTTCTGTTCTCCAAATATGCAGGTACCGAAGTGAAGTTCGAAGGCAAAGAGCTGCTCATTATGCGTGAAAGCGACATTCTAGCCATCTTGGGTTAAGAATTACAAATACAATACTTAGAACATTCGGGAGGGTTATTCCACATGGCAAAAGAGATTAAATTCAGCGAAGACGCCCGCAGAGCGATGCTTCGCGGAGTAGACGCTTTGGCGAACGCTGTAAAAGTTACATTAGGTCCCAAGGGCCGCAATGTAGTATTGGAGAAAAAATTTGGCAGCCCGCTCATTACTAATGACGGTGTTACAATTGCTAAAGAAATCGAGCTGGAAGATGCATTCGAGAACATGGGTGCTCAACTGGTTAAAGAAGTAGCAACCAAGACTAACGATGTTGCTGGTGACGGTACTACTACAGCTACTGTACTTGCTCAAGCGATGATTCGCGAAGGCTTGAAGAACGTAACAGCTGGCGCGAACCCTATGGTAATCCGTAAAGGGATTGAGAAGGCAGTTCGTGCAGCGCTTGAAGAGCTTCAAAAGATTGCTAAGCCAATCGAAGGCAAGCAATCCATCGCACAAGTTGCCGCTATCTCGTCTGCTGACGATGAAGTAGGTCAATTGATTGCAGAAGCTATGGAAAAAGTCGGCAACGACGGCGTTATTACGGTTGAAGAGTCCAAAGGCTTCATTACGGAGCTGGAAGTTGTAGAAGGTATGCAATTCGATCGCGGTTATATCTCCCCGTACATGATTACAGATACGGACAAGATGATCGCTGTTCTGGATAACCCCTACATTTTGATCACAGACAAGAAGATCTCCAACATTCAAGAAATTCTTCCTGTGCTTGAGAAAGTTGTTCAACAAGGCAGACCACTCGTCATCATTGCTGAAGACGTAGAAGGCGAAGCTCAAGCTACTCTGATCGTGAACAGACTTCGCGGTACATTCACTTGCGTAGCTGTAAAAGCACCTGGCTTCGGCGATCGCCGCAAAGCTATGCTGCAAGATATCGCTGCT
>JARBUQ010000292.1 GCA_029239545.1 Paenibacillus sp. | reverse complement strand
GTAATATACGCCAGTGGTATTTCCTCATTAGATGCGCAGGGAACTAGCCAAACTTACACGAATTTACGAGTAGGCACGAATCTCAATAATTTCCGCATAGGGGCTGCCGTTAGTGGATTCGATAACAACTCGGACGCGCCCGGTGGTAACGGTGGATGCTAATTGGTGGATACGCTTGCGCTTGTGATTGTCCCGAAGCTCTGCGACCGTAAGCCATCCGCCATCCACATCGACATCAATGCGGTAGTCCCTGACTACGCTGGGCATAGCTTCAAAGGGGGTCTTATGATGATGCAGATTAATCAGATCCTCATTCACATCGTCGTTGAAGATCAAGTGAATGGAGCTGATCTGAACCGGCTTCTCCCAAGCCAGCTCAAGCCATTCTGATTGTCCCGCGGTGATTGGGTTGGAGGACCACAGATGCGGTCCGGCGAATGGCCGGAGGTACCCGTCGATCGCTTTGTCCGGTGTGAAGGCAGCTGTTGCCGCCGTCAGGCGGAAGCATGGCGTTTGACGCATGAATCTCCGCATATCCCACTGCACCACAGGCTGATCAGGCTGGTGGTCCTCCAGGCTCTTGGACACGATTGGCTTGGCGCCCTTCCAGAAGGCGAGAACGCCAGTTCTCGGTTCCCTGTCGAAGTGCAAAGCGATCGTATCATTGGCTTTGATAACCACAAATGCATTCTGCGCCGTTCCCGGCTCCCAAGCTAGATCGAGCTTCACCCACTGCAGACCGGCATGCTGCACAGATGAAGTGGCACTCGCTTGGAGCTCGTGCGGCACATAGTTCTCCCCACGACGGGTGTTCCACAGCTCGACCGTGAGCTCGGTGTCGGCGTTCGAGTCGATAAGAAGCTCCAGACCTGCCAAGGCAGGGTTGACTGGAAGGAGCAAGCCGATATCAGTCTCAAGTTTGACGATATTAGCCGTATGCTCAACGGCCAGCCGCAGCAGGGTGCTCGATGCCGTTACGTCGGCTCGAAGTGCAAGATCCAGCTCATCGTTGCTCGCCAGACCAATGATAGAGGCGTCCTGCCGGAGCAGAGTTTGCTGCAGCTCCTGCAAGTGAGTCGAATACAGCTCCCGCGGTGTTACGCCCATCCGTGCGCATAAAGCGGCGCCTGTACCCGCGGCTTCACCTATGACCGCACAAGTCGCCATCACACGTGTGGTGCCGAATGCCACATGGGTTGCGCTAATATCGCGACCTGCCATCAGCATGTTATTCACATTCACGGAGTATAACGAACGAAACGGAATATGGTAATTTCCGTCCATATGCAGATGCTTCGAGCCAGCCTCAGTCGAATACACGCCTTGCGGCGGGTGAAGATCAATCGACCAGCCGCCGAAGGCGACACGATCATCGAATTCCCGCTGAGCCAGAATATCGTTCTGGTTCAATACGTAATCCCCTACGAAACGTCTATATTCACGCTTGCCGGGAATGGAGCCGACCCATTCAAGCGTCATGTTCTGAGCTTCGAATTTGCCCGAATTTTTGATGTAATCCCAGATGCCGTATATAACGGACCAGAGCTCGTCACGAATCCGCTCATTGTCGTGAACGGTGTCATGCTCGCCTCCCCATTCAATCCACCAATAGGCACAGCCGTTGTCTCCGCTGCGAATGATGCGGCGTTCCGGGATTGTGGTCTGGGTTATGTCCTTGGCGAAGCTAGGCGGCGTATAACGTACAGGATGACCGACATCCTTTGTATAGAAAAGCAGCGTACTGCCCAGTGTAATATTGTCGGCGACCAGAGGCGCCCATTCTTCGTTGTAATCCTCGCGTGCTTCACGCCCTATCCTATGTTTGGCTCCGGCCAGAAAACCAACAAGCCCATCCCCCGTACAATCGAGGTATACAGCACTCTCGAACCGAATACGCCGTTCTGAGGCCATCATCCAGCCGGTCACGGAGCGGATCGTGCGATCATGTTCATCTCCGTCAGCCTCGACCTCATGAACATCTGTGTTCAGAAAAAGCTGAATATTAGGTTCGGCGCGAACCGCTTCATGTACAACCATATCCCAAAAATAAGGGTTCCCATCCATATTGCGGTACTGGTTCTCGACGAACAATTCTCCCATAATGCCCGTTTCGCGAGCGTATCGGTGAATCCCATGCCCAGTTGCCCCGCACACCCATACCCGCACTTCACTGCTCGAATTCCCGCCCAGAACAGGCCGATTATTCACGAGCGATACAGTCTGCCCCAAGCGCGCAGCAGCGATGGCAGCACATACGCCGGCAAGTCCGCCTCCAACAACCGTTACGTCCGCAACAACGATTTCATGTTTCATTGTTCTTCTCTCCTTATCAAGTGGCTATATCTCTGATTTCATAATAAGACTTACACTTGCCAAAAAACATACAGCACATTACGATATAGCATATACTTTATTTCACACTTCTTCGTTGTTGGGAGGCGAACGGCTCAGATGCATAATTGGTCTGTTCATCCGATGGCTTATGTATACTGGTATCAAAAAGAGCAGTTCTTGTTAGATCAGGATATTAATCGGTATTGGACGATATTCGCGGTAGAGAGCGGCCGATTCACTTACAGAATCGGAGCGCATGAAGGGGAGGCGGGGTTCGGAGATTTGGTCGTTTGCCCGCCGGGTATACCACTGCACAGACGGACAGAGCACCCGCTTACATTTCATTTCATTCAGTTTGTGTGGGAGGTTGAGCCGGATGATCAGGAAGCTTCAGAACGGATTGGCAAATTGACCCTCTCCGATACGGAGCGGCTTGCCTCCACTTACCGTTATATGAGGGATATCGGCAGAGCGGGGAGAGACGAGGCGGCAACTTCAAGACTCAGGCATATGCTGAATGATTTATGGTGGTTGGTAGAAATGGAACGTTGTATCGCTGAGCAAGCGCAGTGGACCGGGTCAGAGTCGGATTCAGGCACTGGTCGGAGATCCGGACCGTCACCGAATATGATCACGGCTCGTCAGTGGCTGCTTATGCATGCTTATGAGCCTTTCTCCATGCGTGAGCTGTCAGCATCCCTCGGGATTAGCCCGGTGCAGCTGACCCGGCAATTCCGGTCGGCTTATCGAGTTACTCCATCCGCTTTTGTCACCTCCCTGAGAATCGGCCGTGCCTGTCGCTTGCTGGAGGAGACCACGCTGCCCTTAGAAGCGATTGCAGAGCGGTGCGGTTATGAGAACGGATTTTACCTCAGTCGTGTATTCAGCAGCCACCAAGGGATTACTCCGTCCGCTTACCGAAAGCTGCATAGAGTGTGAGCAGGTAAGCTGCTGGACGAAGCCTCCTGTACCATTTTCCAATAGACAGCGCTTTCAAAATCCGCTACGATGATAACTACAATTCATTCGCTATCAGAAAAAGATGGGAGCTGGATCAATTATGCTTTCCCAATGGCTCGGGTCGCTGCGCGGCAAAATCGTCCTCTCTTTATTTTTACTCATCATCGTTCCGGTGTTGTTCATCGTCTTCCGGTTCTATTCGTCTTCCCAGCAAATTCTCGAAGCCCAGCTCTATCATACGAATCAAACCTCAGTCGAGCGCAAAGTAACGACGATGAACGAGCTGTCCGTCCGCATTCTCAAAGCCTCCAATCTGATCATGAACGATCAGGAAACGATCAAATTTCTCACGGCTCCGTCCGATTGGATTAATGAATATCCGGCCTTTTACAACTACACCATGCTTATCCGCAAGCTGTATTCGTTTCGCGAGTTTTTGCTGGAGAATAATTCCTATCTGGCGCTCTACGATTACAGAGGTTTCATCCACACGACATGGGCGGGTACAATCCCGACCACTTACGAAGCAATCAAAGGAGAGCCTTGGTTCAATCGAACCTCCCAGCTCGGAGGATTGCCGGAATGGATTCTCCCATTTAAGAATCCGGATGAGGCCGGGGAGCAGCTGCTTCTTATGGTGCGCCAGAATGGAGACGGGATGATCTGGATTGGCGTCCCGGCAGAAGCTTATTTCTATTCTGAGGAGGAGCTGCAGCAGCAGGCTTCAATGGGAATTCATATGCTGCTCCTTGACGGGGACCGGCCGCTTCTGGGTGATCCGGCGATGATGAAGCAGGCAGCGCAGATCAACAAAGGCAAAAGGGTGGATGAGAATGGCATCAGCAGGGTGACTCTTGGCGAAGAACATTATCTTATGAATGAAGCTGCGCTTACCGGCACTGGCTGGAAGCTGGTGCAGCTGGTGGATAGCAAAGTATTCGGCGCAGGCTTAAGTCAGGCGAAGAACAAGTCGATCCTGCTCGTAGTATTCTGGTTCTCCTTGTTCGCAATCGCATTCATTGGGCTCATGTTCCGATTCACCAAGCCGATCAAGCGTTTGGTAAGATCGATGAATCGCGTTGGGAAGGGCGAGTTGAACTCAGAAGTGACGGTAAGGGGCAGAGATGAGATTGCGATGCTGGGACATCACTTCAACAAAATGGTCATGCAGCTTCAGGAGCTGATTGCCCATCTGTCGGAAGAGCAGCAGCGCAAGCAGAAGGCACAGTTTCAGGCGCTCCAGGCGCAGATCAATCCGCATTTTCTGACGAATACGATGAATTCCATCAAGTGGATGGCCATTCTGTCAGGCTCCACTCATGTGAGCGAGATGTTGACCAAGCTTGGCAAGCTGCTCAATTATACGATGCAGAATCAGGAGGAGATTGTTGTTCTTCGCGACGAATTGGATTATTTGATGGTCTACTTGGCGCTGCAGGAAATTCGTTATCATGACAACATTTCGGTAACGATGAATATTGCGGATGAGCTGATGGACGCGGAAATCGTTAAATTTACTTTGCAGCCGATCGTAGAGAACAGCATCATCCACGGCAATCGCTTCCCTCTGCATATCCGAATTTCAGCCAGGGTGCAGCATAGTGAGTTGATTCTGGATATAAGCGATAACGGGGTCGGAATGGGGGAAGAGGCCATTCGTATGGTGGAGGAGCAGATGAATCAACCGCATGCCAAATTCAGCGGAATTGGGATCCGCAATGTCAATGAGAGAATTAAATTGGAGTTCGGTGAACGATATGGTGTCGTATTAGGCAATGGTGACCAGGGAGGCGTACAGGCTACCGTGACGCTCCCTCTGAGAAGGAGGTCGGAAGCAGATGCTGCGCTTGTTGATTGTGGATGATGAAATTCTCGTGCGTATCGGATTGAAAACGATTATTCCCATGGCTGGAGATGAGTTTGAAATTGTCGGTGAAGCGGTGAGCGGAAAAGAGGCGCTTGCGATCCTCGAACAAACTCCGTGTGATATCGTGCTTACTGATATTCGTATGCCGGATATGGATGGTCTTGAGCTGTTAAAGCATATCCACGAGCGCTGGCCGGAGACGAAGACGTTTATCTTATCCAACTACAGCGACTTCGCCTATGTTCAAACTGCGCTTCGTCTCGGGGCGGCTGAATATATGATCAAGCTGGAGATTGAGCCGGCAGAGCTTATGCGCAAGCTGTTGGATGTGAAGCATAAGCTGCTCGAGGAGCGTGAGAAGAGGCTGGAGGTCACACAGCTTGAATCCAAGGTGAATCGGTACGGCCGCGAGGTAAAGGAGAAAAGACTTCGCGAATTGCTGCTGAGGCCTGCCACGCGCCGGGAAACCGAAGACTGGCTGGGGGAATTCAATGTGACTTCCTTCCAGGAAGGGTTAACCGTTACGGTCATCCGGATTCAAGCCTATGAAAGCCTGCTTGAGCGCAACCGATTTCAGAGCGAACGTCTATTGCAATTTACCGTAGCGAATATACTGTCCGAAATTTTGAAGAAATATGGCAGAGGCGAGCTTGCTTCCTTGGAGAATGGGTTATTTGCTGTGATCCAGCAGGCACCGTCGCCTACCATGATCGAAGAGATGGACCGTGCGGTTCGAACGTTTTTGAAGCTGTCTCTTAGCTTCGGAGTTTCCGGACCCAGCCAGGACGTATATAAGCTGCATGAGGGATACCGGGAAGCGCTGGAGGCTCTCGACCATCTGTTCTATAGTGTCGGTGAGGAAAGGATTATGTTCCGTGAAGAGATGTCTGACTATGCCTCCCACGAAATGGACCCTTTCAGCGAAGAACAGTGGAATCGAATGATCGAGGAGCAGGATGAAGAGGGGATGAAGCGACTACTGGGGGAGTGGACGGCCTCGGCGTTAGCCAAGCCGCATATTCGTCCTTCCGCATTGCGAGAGCAGTGGATTCGACTGGTCGATTGCTTCGCTCGCTGTCTGAAGGCAGAGGGTGC
>JARBUQ010000291.1 GCA_029239545.1 Paenibacillus sp. | reverse complement strand
TAAGCAATTTCGCTGTATGAGATTTAATAAGCATATTTCAACCTCTCTTGGCCATCCTAATGGTAAAAGGGAGGTTGTTTCTTTATGTGGATGAAACGTGTAGTCATGATTAGCTTGATGGGTGCATCCTTGATGATTGCAGAGGGCTGCACCAGCGGAACTACAGATCAGACGAAAACTTATGCGGAAGACGGTTATATGGGGATGACGAATACTAACCCTAATCTTCCAATTAACCCCACTTATCATGGATATGAAGCGGATACGAATATGATAAAGAGTGCGCTTGCGAATGTGCAGGGAATTCGAGATTCCCGTATTAATCTCAATGGGTCGCATGCAACGATCAAGCTGTACGTTCCTAAGGACACGACGAATGCGGATATGGAGCGGATCAAGCAGGAAGCTGAGATTGAATTAACGAAGGCAGTACCGCGCTACAAATTTTATGTAAAAATGGCCAGATAGTTTGCTATTTGGAGCATGATCAGCTATACTTATTTTTGCCGTGCTAGATGGGGAGGTAGCGGTGCCCTGTAACCCGCAATCCGCTGTAGCGGGGTTGAATTCCTGTTTGAAGGTCATGCCGATGTAAGGTCTGCCCCTCTATACGCAGTGTTGACAGTCGGGTCCTCCGCAATGGACACTTGTGAACCTGGTCAGGTCCGGAAGGAAGCAGCCATAAGCTGGATCGTTCATGTGCCGGAGGGTTGCCTAACTCGAGCTACACGGTAGAGGTAACGCTTGGATCGCATTGATCAACTTCAGGTGCACGGTACTTAATTCAGCAACAATCATAATTACACTGAATAGAGGATTTCCCTCTTCGGTGTTTTTTTTGTTTTTTATGGATAAAAAAGGGATAAGACCAATTGTATCGAATTGTATATTTATGGATAGCCAGCCTATTCTTAAAGGTGGTCTTAATGTGCAGCACAAACTTTATTTATCGGAAGTGGATTTGAATTTATATTTGCATAGGCTGCTTGCTTACCCGACTGCGCTGACAGATAAAAAGGGAATCATTCTCGACACCAATGCGATGTTCGCCGAGCTTGCAGGAGCTATGGGGGCGGTTGGAAGGTCCGTGCATGCTCTTTTTCCTTATGACTCAATGGAGGTTCATACGGAGGGGGATGCGCATCCTGATCCAATACAGAGCTCCTCTAAGCAGATCACGGTCCGACGTGCTGATGGGACGGAGTCTTCCATGCACTGCAATGCATACGTAGCCGTGTCGGAAGAGCAAGAGTATCAGCTAATAGTTCTGCATAATCACAGAGCGAATGGGCTGAGCTTGCTACAGCAATTCGCAGGTATGTTTATCAAGGATGTGAATCTGGGCGTATTATTAATTGATAACGAGTTTACCCTTGTAGATATTAGTGATACGGCCTGCCGTATTTTGGGAGTGGACAAAGAACAGGCATTGAACCATTCTATGGATGAAGTTTTCCATATCGTTCCGGAGGAGCATCGTTTAGTTCGACGCACGCTGCTGGATGGTGTAATCGTTCGTAATTATGCAGCTAGCTGGACCAATAATGCAGAACGCTACGAGCTGTTGATGGATTCTAATCTGATCAGAGATCCGGATGGCCGCATCGTCGGGGCATACGTGATCTTCAAGGATGTGACGAATCTGCGATCGTTGGAACAGCAGGTACAGCGAAGCGATCGGTTGGCGATGATTGGGCAGATCGCGGCGGGGACGGCTCATGAGATTCGTAATCCGCTCACCTCGATCAAAGGATTCCTGCAGGTGCTCCAAAAAACCTTTGAGCAGACGGGCATGGAGAAGGAGCACGGCTTTACCGAGCTTATGCTCTCGGAGATTGATCGGATTAATGAACTGGTGAATGAATTTCTACTGCTTAGCAAGCCGAGGCATGTCTCTTATGACAAGACGGATATGTCTGCCGTTATACGGGAAGTACTGCCGATTATTAACAATCAAGCGGTGCTGCATAACGTCACCATCCGTTACCAATCTGTCTATCAGATGCCTAAAGTGGTCGCAGATCAAGGGCTATTGAAGCAGGTCTTTATTAACTTGTGTAAGAATGGAATTGAGGCTATGGTGACAGGAGGGACATTAACACTTACAGAGCGAGTGGATACAATTGGGCAAAAGGTTAGCGTGGATATTCAAGATGCCGGCCCTGGCATTCCAGCTTTTCTGATTGATAAAATATTCGATCCATTCTTCACAACCAAAGATAATGGCACAGGGCTTGGGCTGTCCGTCTGCCAAAGAATCATTCACGACATAGGCGGCAGTATAAGAGTGTCCTCCAAGGGCTTCGGCACGACCTTCACTGTCACCATGCCTTACGTAATAGAATAAGGGAAACCTGCGGATTGCCCGTTGGTCAAGCATCCAGAGATATAGTATAATATAAATGCTTTGAAATGACGGTGATGATCGGGGAATCTTTATGGCGCATATCGCTTTATACCGCACCTGGAGACCGCAGGCATTCCGGGAATTGGTTGGCCAGCAGCACATAACGCAGACGCTTCAGAATGCATTGAGGGAAGGTCGCATGTCTCATGCTTACCTCTTCAATGGTCCGAGGGGAACGGGGAAGACAAGCGCCGCCAAGATATTGGCCAAAGCGGTCAATTGTGAGAATGGACCTGCAGAAGAGCCTTGTAATGAATGCTCTGCTTGTAAGAGAATTACGGACGGGGCTGTCATGGATGTTGTAGAGATCGACGCTGCTTCCAATCGTGGAGTGGAGGAGATACGTGACATTCGCGACAAGGCCAAGTACGCTCCAACAGAAGTGAGACAGAAAGTTTATATTATTGATGAAGTGCATATGCTTACAACGGAGGCGTTTAATGCCTTATTGAAAACGCTGGAGGAGCCTCCTGGCCACGTTATGTTCATTCTGGCGACCACGGAACCGCATCGTCTGCCGGCAACGATTCTATCGCGCTGCCAACGCTTCGACTTCCGCCGGGTGTCGCTGGAGGAGCAAATATCCAGAATAGAATATATTTGCGGTCAAGAAGGCGTAACCGCAGAGCCCGAAGCAGTTCAATATATCGCGAGGCTGTCCGATGGCGGGATGCGTGATGCGCTTAGCGTTCTGGATCAGATTATTGCCTATACCGGCAATGAGATTAAGTACGAAGCCGTTCTTGCCATAACAGGCGGAATAGGGGTCGAACAGTTCGGTCGTCTTGCCGCAGCGATTGCTGCACAGGATATTGCAGACTGTCTGGGGCAAGTGGAGGCCTTCATGCACGAAGGTCGCAGCGCTGAGAAATGCATGGAGAATCTTATTTTCTATTTCCGTGATGTGTTGATGCTTAAGCTAGTTCCGGGTGCTCAGGGGATGACAGAGCGTATTCTGGATGCCAAGCAGGCTGGACAATGGATGAATCGCTTCACGGCGGATCAATTATTCCAGATGATCGACGTACTCAACCGATATCAGACGGAGATGAAATATTCCGCTCAGCCTCAGACCATGCTCGAGGTCGCGATTATGAAAATATGTACGACCGCAGGATCGGAGCGTCAGGAACATGCCGGTTCTGTGGATGTGGCCAGAGCTTCCTCATCTAGTACAAGCGGCGGTCCGGATCCGTCGGCAGCATCTTCAGGCGAGCTCGCTGCACTTAGGCAGAAGGTGGATATGCTCGAGCGTCAACTGACCAAGCTGGCTCAATCGGGTGCTGTGGGTGCAGGAGACGGAGTTCAGTCCGGCAGAGACGCGGCTTCGCCTAGAACAACTGCGGGTGGCCCGCGTTCAAGTCCTTCGCCAAGCAATATGAAGTCGGCGGTTAAGGTAGATGCCTTCTTGACCCAGATGAATTCAGAATCGTATAAGCAGGCGTTGGCTAAGTGGAGTCAGGTGCTTCAGCAGGTGAAGGAACGGCGGATTACGGTTCATGCCTGGCTTGTTGATGGTGAATTGGTTTCTGCGACGAGTAGTGCCGTTCTATTGGCTTTCAAAAGCGGCATGCATCGCGATACGACTGAGAAGCCTGCCCACAAGGAGATTATTGAGCAGGTGCTTGCTGAGCTCCTTGGAACTTCGATGAGGCTTACGACTATTATGATGAAGGATTGGAAGGAAGCACATGCCAACGCCCAGGAACCAGCCGAAGAGCTTCTTATGGAAGCTGAGTCCGTTGGTGCTGTCCCTGTGAAAGCAAGGGAAGAGTGGGTCGAGGAAGCAGTCCAATTGTTTGGCGATGAACTAGTTGTCATTAAGGATTGAGTGGAAGACTATAACATAACAGAAGGCAGGGTATACCATTATGAACAACATGCAGCAGATTATGAAGCAAGCCAAGAAAATGCAGGAGCAAATGTTAAAAGCACAGGAAGAGCTCGCTAACAAAATTGTTGAAGGCTCATCAGGCGGCGGAGTCGTGACGGTTACGGCTACAGGACAACGCAAAATTACGAACATCGTGATCAAGCCGGAAGCGGTTGATCCGGATGACGTAGAAATGCTGCAGGATCTCGTGCTTACTGCAATTAATGATGCTCTGGCCAAAGCTGAAGAGCTGGCAGAGAAGGATATGGGCAAATATACAGGCGGCATGAAGATGCCAGGCTTGTTCTAGATCAATTGTGATCCTGGTTAACTAGCTTGTTTATCAACTGGGGCTACAGAGACTTTTACTTAAAAAGGGGCTAATGCATTGTATTACCCGGAACCTATTGCCAAGCTGATTGATGCATTTACCCGGTTGCCCGGCGTCGGTCCGAAGACAGCGGGTAGGCTCGCTTTTCACGTGCTGCGGATGAAGGAAGAGGATGTACTGGACTTTGCCAAATCGCTCGTTAGCGTGAAGCGGAATCTCCATTACTGTTCCGTCTGCTGTAATATTACCGATGTTGACCCTTGCCGTATTTGTCAGGATAAAAGCCGAGATGCCTCGATCATCTGTGTGGTGCAGGAGCCTAAGGATCTTGTGGCTTTGGAGCGGATGAGGGAGTTTCAGGGATATTATCATGTCCTGCATGGAGCGATATCGCCGATGGAAGGGATTGGACCTGATGAGATTCGGATGGCTGAGCTGCTTAAGCGGCTTGGAGACGATCAGGTGCAGGAGCTGATTCTCGCTACGAATCCGAATCTAGAAGGCGAAGCGACGGCTATGTACCTATCGCGGCTTGTGAAGCCGTTCGGGATTAAAGTCACACGTATTGCACATGGACTGCCTGTCGGAGGAGATTTGGAGTATGCGGATGAAGTAACGCTATCCAAAGCTTTGGAAGGAAGACGGGAGCTTTTCTAATAATAAAATTTCAGAGCCCTGACTAGCCGTTAAAGCTTCAAACGGTCGGTCAGGGTTCTTTTTTTGTGGTTCTAACTTTCTCGCATTTCCATATTTATAGAAATGAGCGATCATTCATAGATAAGGAGTGACAGTATGCGATTATATTCATTTTGGAAGCATATACGGGGACAGCGCGAGGAAAGGGACGAGTTTTTGCCGGACAAGCAGAGGTTAATGGAAGAGGTTCGTATTGCTCTACAGGAATGGAAAAATGCGCAATATCAGCTTGATTATGCATTTGGGCAGGATGAGATCGATTATGCGATATATGCTCTGGAGGCTGCTGAGAAGCGCTATGAGATGCTGCTGAGAAAAGCGAAGCACCAGAAGCTGCATGTATTGCGTGTAGGCTATCCGAAGGCGATGGAGGGATAGAATGAACCTGATCGTGACTATACTGTTCCTTGTCTCTGCTGTAATGCTGGTCGCATTGCTGCTGCGCAATCGGCACGCTAGAAGCTGGTTAGCTTATGCTATGCTTCATGTTGTGGTTGCTGCCTTCTTACTCTACTTCCTGAATCTACTGAGTGCCTATACCGGTTTCCGGATCCCGATTAACCTGCCTACTGTGACTTCAGTTGTGGTGTTGGGAGTGCCCGGAGTTTTGATGCTGGTGGGTCTGAAATTAACGGTAGTATAGTGGTGGTGAAGCTGTATTTGGTCGTGTTGTAAAAATGGCATTTGACTTATGTAGTAAGTTCGTGGTAGATTAGTGGTCTGCCTTTGAAGGTTTCTAGTAACTTAGAAAAATAGTTCTTGCAATCAGATAGGCAAACGTGGTATATTAATCAAGTCGCTGTTTGGAAGGTACTCACCGGAAGACAGCAAGATTGTTCCTTGAAAACTGAACAACGAACGTGCAAGTTAAGCAGTTGCTTCGGAGTTACATCCGTGAGCAAATGCAGGAGGTCTTCGGATCTTCAACAAAGCTAGACTCGTTATAGAGCAAGTCAAATTTCACCTTTATGGAGAGTTTGATCCTGGCTCAGGACGAACGCTGGCG
>JARBUQ010000007.1 GCA_029239545.1 Paenibacillus sp. | reverse complement strand
TGATGCCCAATGAATGCCGAACGGCTTGGTTCAAAAATCTGATTCAGACGTTAAGCTATATGCCGCATTTCTTGTCCTGGGTCATCATCTACGGAATCCTTACAGCCTTTCTTTCGCAATCAACCGGGCTTGTCAATCGCTGGTTAGTGGAATGGGGAATCGATGCGATTCCGTTCCTGCAGTCAACGGACTGGTTCCGCAGTATTCTGGTCGGATCGGATATTTGGCAAAATGCCGGATGGGGAGCCATTATTTATTTGGCGGCGATCGTTGGAATCGATCCAACCTTATACGAGGCTGCACGGGTAGACGGGGCAAGCAGGCTGCGCATGATCTGGCATATCACATTGCCTGGGATTCGCAATGTGATTGTTTTACTCCTGATCTTGAGGCTTGGACATATGCTGGATGCAGGCTTCGAGCAGATTTATATTTTGTATAATATTCAAGTTTATCCGGTAGCTGATATTATCGATACTTGGGTGTTTCGTACCGGGCTCGAACAAATGAACTTCAGTCTGGCTTCTGCAGTCGGCTTGTTCAAATCCGTTATTGGCTTGATCCTTGTTCTCGGAGCAAATCAGCTTGCGAAAAGATGGGGGGGAGGGATTTGGTAAGAGGTGTCGAAGACAAGGTTTTTAACGCCATTGTATATACCATTCTGGTTGCGATAGGACTTACTGCCGTATTTCCCTTGTTGTTTGTCTTATCTGTTTCCATAACGCCTATGGCTGAAGTGTTGAAAAATGGCGGATACATTATTATCCCGAAAAATATTACGTTATTGGCCTATAAGCAATTGCTGGGGGATTCGTCCATACCACGGGCATTTATGGTTACGTTGTTCATAACCGTTGTCGGAACGGCGGTCAATATGATATTGACAACGCTCATGGCTTATCCATTAAGCAGGAGAACATTACCGGGGCGCAGTTTCTTTCTGCTGCTGATCGTTCTCACCATGCTTTTTAGCGGAGGGCTGATTCCTCTATATTTGACGGTAAAAGCAACAGGGCTGTTGAACTCGGTGTGGGCGATGATTGTTCCAAGCGCGATCGGGGCTTTTAATATCCTCATTATGAAAAGCTTCTTTGAGAATCTTCCTGAGGAATTATTTGAATCCGCTCGGATGGATGGAGCCAAAGAAATACGTATTTTGCTGCAAATTGTTTTCCCTCTTTCCATTCCAGTGATGCTAACGATCGGTCTCTTTTATACGGTGGGGCATTGGAATGAATTTTTTCAGGCCATTATGTTCATTACGGATCGGAATCTTCATCCCATTCAAGTCATCGTCCGTAATTTTCTCATGCAGACCCAGAATCCCACCGAGAATGTGGACGTTCCGATGCCCACTGAAGCGATTCAGATGGCGGCAGTTGTTATCGCTTGTGTTCCCATTATTGTTGTTTATCCATTTATTCAAAAGCATTTTACCCAGGGCATGTTAATTGGTTCTATCAAAGGTTGAAAGGAAGGTTGTTCATGAGAAAAATCAAAAGGGTGTCCATCTCGTTGATCTTCACATTATCGGTTGGTGCGGTTCTTGCAGGCTGCGGAGGCAGCAATGAGCCTAATGCAAGCGATAACAAAGCGCAAACATCTCCCGGTGCAGCAACTGCTAAACCTGCTGAAAAAGTAAAAATTGAGATCATGACTGACAGCGGAGGGTCAAAGCTGCCGGAAGGCGAAAGCAACCGTATGAAAATCAAGCTGGACGAAAAATTGAATACGGATATTCAAATGACTTTGCTTGGCGGGGATGGCGGCAATCAGTTAAATCTGCGTATGGCGGCAGCCGATTACCCGGACCTGATCGCGGTAAGCCGTATCCAGATGCAAGAATATGCAAGGAAAGGGCTGCTGCTCGATCTGACGCCTTACATGGGTAAACTGGAGCAAGCCAAGAAATTTATTGGCGAAGACAGCTTGAAGAAAGGTTCCGTTGACGGGAAAATTTATGCACTGGCCAAAAAACCATCCATTCCTTTCTATAATATTTGGATAAGAAAAGACTGGCTGGAAAAATTGAATCTAAAAGTTCCTACTACAATTGATGAGCTTTTCAACGTGGCTAAAGCATTTACCGAAAAGGATCCTGACGGCAATGGCAAACTGGATACTTACGGAATAACGGGGCAAAAATTATCTGTCTTTGACCCGATTCTCAGCGCATTTGGAGTTGGGACAGCCGATACCTTCTACATGAAGAACGGGAAATTAACGAATTCCTTCTACGATCCTGGTATGAAAGATGCCTTGAAGTTTGTAAATGATATGATTAATGCCGGTGTCGTCGATCCGGACATTCTGGCGAATACAGGAACCCAGCATGAGAAGAAAGCGTTCCAGGGAAAAGTCGGGATGATCTGGAACGGGTTTCCGCGGATGACCCTTCCGGCCAATGTGCAGGAGTTTAAAGCGGTTAATCCGAATGCCGAGTGGGTTCAAGTGCCTGCCTTGAAAGGTCCGGGAGGCCAGTATGCCGGGATTTGGGATGTGGGGACAGCACCTGGGCTGCATGCCATACCTAAGGCAATCGAGAAGGACCCGGTAAAGCTGCAAAGATTGTTCGATCTTCTGAATTATGTTGCCAGCCCGGAAGGAAACGCACTGGTCGCGCATGGGGAAGAGGGACGACATTGGAATCGGGAAGGCGGCAAAATTGTCAGAACCGAGCTGCGGGCAAAAGAGCATGCTTTCATGTATCAATTGCTGGGCCGGGAAGAAATTGAATATCTTCAATCCGGCTACCCGTTAGAGGCTATCGATTTCTCAGCCAAAACACCGCGTATCGAAGTTTATAACGGACTGCTGAATCTTCCAGAGGGGTACAGTCCTGCGGATGCCAATCGTTATATAGAAGAAGAAATGGCCAAGTTTGCTTATGGCAAACGTCCTATCAGCGAGTATAATGATTTCCTGAAAAGGCTGGAGGATACATTCAAATATAAGCTGATGGTGGATTCGGCTGAAAAGCAGTTGAAGGAATTAGGGATAGTCAAGTAGGAGGGTGAAGCTGTGCCAAACCTAATCATAAACAGCAAGTATGCCGGGGGCAATATTCATGTCGTCTCCATAGATGAACCTGTTGTGAAAGTAGAACAGGAAATGCGGGATACGGAAGGCTGGTGGTTTTATTGGAACTTCCGTGTGGAATCGGTTAAGGCCCAAACCGTTACATTCGAATTTCAGAATGGTGAAGTCATTGGACCGTGGGGACCTGCAGTAAGTACGGACGGGATTAGATGGGATTGGCTGGGTGCTGATTCCGTTACAACCGCCCATTCCTTCCAATATGAGTTTGGGGATGCAGAGATCGTGTATTTCTGCTTCTCCCTTCCTTACCAGCTTCATCATTTTGAAAGCTTTTATTCCCGCATCTCGAATCATTCGCTTGTCACAAGAAAGCTGTTCACCTATTCGGAGCAGCTGCGGCCTGTTCCTCTGCTGTTAATCGGCAATCCCTTTGCTGATCAGCATATTATTATGACTAGCCGACATCATGCCTGTGAATCACCGCCCTCTTATTTGCTGGAAGGTCTGTTAGAGCACTACCTGGCTCAAACGGAATCTTCATTCTTGAAACATTTTCTCATTCATTTTATTCCTTTTGTAGATATAGATGGTGTCGAGAACGGGGATCAGGGAAAATCCAGAGCGCCTCATGATCACAACCGGGATTACATACTGAATCCGATCTATAATTCTACTAAAGCCATTGCTGATTATGTGAAGTTACATGATCTGGCAGTAGGCATTGATTTCCACAGCCCCTTCAAGTGGGGAGGACGTAATGATACTCCATTTATTGTGAAGAAGGCTTCGCCCCGCAAGGAAGAGAACGAACGCTTCGGCCGCCTGCTGCAGTCCATGACCAGTCATCGTGCTGGGTCTGGCGATATTACATATGATCCAGTTCATGATATTGAAATGGGCGAGGATTGGAATCAGCCGCACGGAACGAACTGCAGTGCATATTTTGAAAGACAGAACATGAAGCTTGTATTTACCTTTGAATTTCCGTATTTCGGTAAAGACAGCATGATTTTTACACCCGATAAATGCCGATTATTTGGAACCGATTTTGCGCAGGCGCTTGAGGCTTATCTAGTCCAGAAGGAGTGAATGCCGAAGGGGTGGATCAACCGCGAATAAATACAAACCCTGCGAAGTACCAGTGAAGACTTGGGCTCAGCTGGGTTTGTTTCGATTTTTGGAGGGTATTGCAGTTGTCAAACTACTAATGACATTGTTATAATGAAATGACAAAAGGATATATAAATTGACATATAGGATGGAGGAGTGACATATGAAGAAGGCGCCGGTTAAAATCAGTGAAGGTGGGCGTATAGTCATCCCAGCAGAATTCCGCAAAGCGCTTGGTGTTGATGTCGGGGATGAATTAATTCTGCATATGGAGAACGACAAAATGCTTCTCTTGACTCGCCTCCAAGCCATTGCTTATGTACAGGAGCAGATGAGTGCATATCGAACAAATAGTAAGGAACGCTCACTGTCGGATGAGTTGATAGAGGAGCGCAAGAGAGAGGCTCAGGATGAGTAGCCCGGTACGCGTAATGGACGCATCTGCTGTATTAGCGTGGTTGAACCGTGAACCAGGAGCGGAACTAGTCGCCGAAATGCTTTTGGAGGGTGCTGTGATCTCTGCGGTGAACGCAGCGGAAGTAGTTACCAAGCTGGCTGAATTGGGAGCTTCCTCCACTACTGTTGTCTCCTACTTGAATTTGGCTGGCCTTCAGATCAGTGATTTTCAGGTAGAGGACGCTGTCTCCGTCGGCAATCTGCGTACCACGACGCGAAGCCTCGGACTTTCGCTAGGGGATCGTGCCTGTGTTGCGCTTGGTTTGAAGCTGCAGCTTCCTGTTGTCACGACAGATCAGGCATGGAATAAGCTGGTGATGGAAGGATTGCACATTGTTCAGATCCGCGACTCGTAATTATGCGCTCCCTTACTCTACGGTGTTCCTCCTTAATAGCTACTCCCCCTGTTTGTCATTAAACTTATATCCGACCCCTCGAAGTGTCATGATGTACTTGGGCTTCGCGGGGTTTATTTCGATTTTTTTGCGAAGATTGTATATATGTACCATGACGGTGTGGGGATCGCCCAGAAAATGCTCATCCCATAACAGGCTGAATAACTGATCATTCTTATAGACCCGATTAGGGTTCTGGGCCAGATGGAAGAGAAGCTTGAATTCTTTGGCGGAAAGGGCCACATGCTGACCATCCACCATGACTCTGTGGGTTGAGCGATCGATGGTCAGGCCTGGAAATTTAAGCTCCGTACTGTCCTTCTCTTTGTCGTTCAACGAATAGTTTCTGCGCATATGCGCCTTGACTCTTGCTACCAGCTCTATTGGGCTGAAAGGCTTGGATATATAATCATCGCCCCCTAGACCAAGTCCGAGCACCTTATCGCTGTCATCGTCCTTGCAGCTAAGGAACAGAATGGGAACATTGCTTGTTTTCCGCAGCACCCGGCATAGCTCGAATCCATCCATATCAGGCAGCAGTACATCAAGAATAATAAGATCCGGATTGAATTTCTCCATACTGACAATCGCATCGGACCCGCGAAAGGCAGGAATGATGTTGTACCCCTCTCTGCTAAGCGATAGCTTAAGCAGCTCGTTAATATCCGGATCGTCATCGACGACCAGTATCGTTTTGTTCAACATGTCGGGTCTCCATTCTAATAAATTCTTCTGAATTTGCTGACTTTTTTCTCCATCAACCTCATTATAGCCGTCAATTGCGTCGAGTGTATGGCGAAATATTGTATAAAACCATTTATTTTATCCATATTTCTCTAGTTTAAGAATAAATAGTTCTTCCGATGCACGCCCTTAGACTCATCACTTGAAATAAAATTGAACTAAACTTAACCCTGCCTTAATTGTTACTTGATTACCACTGACTTACAATAATTCTGATATAGAGAGTGGCAAATCGTAAGGAGGGACAATTCTCACATTGAATAATTCATCTCATTCCTTAAACAAATTGAAGAAATGGGCCATTTCCGCTGTGCTGATATCATTGTTGGCCACTGGCTGTTCATCTGACAGAGGGGCTGGCGAGGCGCGTGAAAATGCCCTGCGCAAGAGCTCGGGTAATGTGAAGATAGGTGCAGTGTGGCCTTTTGCCAAACAGAATGATCTATTTCGCGAAGGTCTGGAGCTGGCGCTGGAGGAAATAAATGAGCAGGGCGTATTAAACGGCAAGCGCATTGACCTTGTACTGGAGGATGATGAAGCCTCCGTGACTGCAGGACTGTCGATCGCACAGGGCTTCGCGGATGACAAGAGCGTCTCTGCTGTTATTGGGCATCGCAGCTCTTCGGTTACGATACCTGCCTCGCTTATTTATGAGAATGCCGGGATCCTGCAGCTGGCGCCTGCTGCTACCTCTCCGAAGCTGACCGAGAACAACACGAAGCTCGTTTTTCGGAACATTCCCGATGACGTTCAACTGGGCAATTCATTAGCTTTATATGCGCAGGAGAAAGGGTATAAGAACATAGCCATCTATTATGTGGATGATGAATACGGCAGGGGATTGGCTAATTCTTTCGAGGACAAGGCTCGTGAAGCGGGCCTGCATATTATTGACCGGGTTTCGGGCTATAAAAATTCCGCAGATGTGAAGCGGCTCACGGACAAGTGGGCTATTCTTGATTGCGATCTTGTGTTTATGGCAGGAACAACTGCAGATGGCACCGCTTTTATTAAGGAGATGCGCAAGGCAGGCATGACGGTTCCAGTTATGGGAGGAGACGGTCTGGACTCCAAGGAATTCGCCTCCAGCGGCTCGGCAGTTGAAGGAACCGTAATCGCCTCCATCTTTCATCCTACAGCTCCTACAGCTCAGAACGAACAATTTCAAAAGAAATTCAAAAGCAAGTACGGTGTAGAGCCGAACAAATGGGCAGCTCAAGGCTACGATAGCCTGCATCTGCTTGCTTATGCTATTCAGAAAGCCAATTCGAGAGTACCGTCCCGAATTGCGGAGGAGTTATACAAGCTTAAGGATTGGGAAGGTGCGTCCGGTAAGAGAGTCTTCTCGGAAGACGGCAATTTGAACAGCATGCCCATCGTCATGAAGCAAGTGCGCAATGGAACATTCGAATATGTGAAGCGTTAGGAAGGGGCCAAGAAAACCATGAACAATCAAGTATTTCGCAAGGTGTCTATGGAACGGCTGTCCTCTCCTGAACAGCTGGATACTCTGGTCAAGGTAACCTCGCCGCGAGGCTGGCTGGCGCTTGGCGCGCTAGGGCTTCTGCTTGCAGTAGCCATATATTGGGGCATCTTCGGAAGCCTGTCCACCAAGGTCAATAGCCAAGGAGTCCTGATCAGACCGGGAGGACTGCAGGGCATATTCTCAGCTTCAAGCGGGCCAATTACCGATCTGCGCGTGTCGGAGCATGATACGGTTGCCAAGGGTGACGTAATTGC
The DNA here is from genome assembly GCA_029239545.1 of Paenibacillus sp. Lineage (GTDB taxonomy): Bacteria > Bacillota > Bacilli > Paenibacillales > NBRC-103111 > Paenibacillus_AA. Next base: position 18,252 of record JARBUQ010000007.1, on the reverse strand, counting down.
GCGTGTGGAGCAGCCTGAGCTGCTGGAGCATCTGAAGCAGGTCAAAGCGGGCATAGCGAAGTTAACGGCGGATCAGGCAGCGGGTTCATCTGCTGCAGGAACGGGCAAGGAGTTAGAGACATTAAAGAGCACTTATGCCAGCTTATTGGATGAATACGAGAGTGCTGCCAGAATTATAAGTCCCTATTCAGGGCGTGTGCTGGAGGTAAAGGTTAGCAAAGGAAATTATGTTAACCATGGCACAGCTATTCTTACAATGGAGACCAGCGGTGCGAATATGAAGGAACTGGAAGCGGTATTGTACGTGCCTGCCCATCAGGGCAAACAGCTGCTCCCCGGAATGGAAGTCCAGCTATCCCCGAGCTCCATTAATCGTGAAGAGTATGGGTTTATGATTGGTCGTGTGATCTCCGTATCTGAATTTCCCGCGACACTCCAGGGGATGATGATCAAGCTTGGCAACGAAGGTCTCGTTCAACAAATGGCCCAGCAAGGGGTTGCCCTTGAGGTGCGGGTCGATCTTGTTCCGGATAACCGGACGTTCAGCGGATATGCATGGTCTACGGATAACGGACCTCCTGTTGTTATGAATAGCGGCACCTTAGTAAGCGGAGCGATTACCGTAAGCAAACAACGCCCGATCGCATCCGTTATTCCTCAATTCAAATAACAAGGAGGTGAACCGAACCGATGGTGTCAAAGGACAAGACAACATCCCCTGCAGCCAGTTCTGCGGAATTACCCAAGAAGGTGGCCAAACGGGTTAAAACGCCAACGGTACTTCAAATGGAAGCGGTAGAATGCGGAGCAGCGGCACTAGGAATCGTTCTTGGTTATTATAAGAGCTTCATCCCTCTAGAGGAGCTGCGAATTGAATGCGGTGTTTCCCGGGATGGCAGCAAGGCGAGCAACGTTCTGAAGGCTGCGAAGAAATATGGCATGATTGCCAAGGGCTACCGCAAAGAGCCGGAAGCATTGAAATACATGCGTTTTCCGCTAATCATCCATTGGAACTTTAATCATTTTCTTGTGCTTGAAGGCTTTGACAAGGATAAAGTGTTTTTGAATGATCCGGCAAGCGGTCCCCGAGTGGTGACCTATAGTGAGTTTGATCAATCCTTCACAGGAGTCGTCATTGTAATGGAGCCGTCTGCCGAGTATGTCCCGAAGGGCAAGTCTCCGAACATGCTGGCTTCCCTGTTCTCCAGACTGCGAGGCTCGGAAAGCGCATTGATATTCGCTATTGTTGCCGGCTTGTTCCTGGTTATTCCTGGCCTTGTGATCCCTACATTTACAAGAATATTTATCGATAATGTGTTATTAGGCCGCATGACCGACTGGCTGATCCCACTGCTGATCGGGATGGGCATGACGGCTGTGATGCGTGCTTCACTGACATGGCTGCAGCGCTACTTCCTGCTGCGGCTGGAGACGAAGTTCTCGCTCAGCTCCTCAAGCCGCTTTTTCTGGCATGTGCTGCGTCTGCCGATTGATTTCTTCGCACAGCGTTACAGCGGAGAGATCGGCTCCCGCGTTATGATCAACGATCGAGTAGCTCGATTGCTCTCCGGGGAGCTGGCGGTTGCTATGCTCAACTGTTTCATGATTATTTTTTACTTGATTCTGATGCTGCAATACAGCATAACACTCACATTAATCGCTATCGGTGTTGCCCTGCTCAACATCGTATTTTTACGTTACATATCTCGAAGCCGCAATGATCAGAACCAGCGGCTGCTCCAAGAAGGCGGAAAGATGCAAGGGGTATCGATGAATGGACTGCAGATCATAGAGACGTTGAAGTCGAACGGCTCTGAATCTGATTTTTTTGCCAAATGGTCGGGGTACCAAGGGAAGCTGATGAACTCCACGCAGCAGTTCGGAGTATCCAATCAGTTCTTGAACGCTGTACCTACGCTTCTATCCGGTGTAAGCTCCGTTATCATTCTGTCAATCGGTGGCTTGCAGGTGATGGAGGGGGCGTTAACGATTGGTATGCTTGTAGCTTTTCAAAGTCTGTCTTCCAGCTTCATCGACCCGGTCAATCAGATGGTAAATTTGGGCGGATCACTGCAAGAGGCCGGTGGCAGCATGAAAAGATTGGATGATGTGCTGCAATATCCGATTGATCGACAGTTCGCGGCACAAGCGACTCAGGGTGAGGGTGCTCCGGCTGGCAAAAGCGTGGATCAGGACAAAGCCAAGCTGTCCGGCTATGTGGATATTCAGAATGTTTCCTTCGGCTACAGCCGGTTGGAGGAGCCGCTTGTGAGCAACTTCTCGCTGTCGCTAAAGCCAGGAATGCGGATTGCGCTTGTTGGAGGGTCGGGAAGCGGCAAATCGACGGTTGCCAAGCTCGTGGCCGGAATATATGAGCCATGGTCGGGTGAAATTCGTTTCGACAATCAGACCCGCCAGCAGATTCAGAGAGAGAAAATCGGCAATTCAATGGCCGTTGTCGATCAGGATATCAGCTTGTTCGAAGGTACGATCAAGGATAACCTGACGTTCTGGGATTCAACGATTGCAGAGACAGATGTCATTCGCGCGGCTAAGGATGCCGCTATTCATGACAGTATTACGGAGCGCAGCGGCGGGTACGAGCACCTCATTGCCGAGAATGGCGGTAATTTCAGCGGAGGTCAAAGGCAGCGGCTCGAGATCGCTCGGGCACTTGCGGGTAATCCTTCCATACTAATTCTGGATGAAGCAACAAGTGCTCTTGATCCGGCAACGGAGAAAATCGTAGATGACAGCTTCAGGCGGCGAGGCATTACTTGCCTGATCATTGCTCACCGCTTGAGCACGATTCGGGATGCGGATGAAATCATAGTTATGCATCGCGGGAAAATTGCTGAACGCGGCACCCATAAGGAGCTCCTTGAACGTAAAGGGGCTTACGCCAAATTGATCCAAGAGCATTAGAAAGCGCACATCCGGGAGGTGAACAGGAATTGAAGGAACAAGATGGGCAAAGCTTCGAGCGGTTGTTTGTCAAATTCGGGACACCGATCGACATACAGGGTAACATACCCGTCCTGATTACAGATGAACGTTATGCGTGGTATGTCCGCTCCGGACATGTCGATTTATTCGCAGTTAAGCTGCAGGAGGAAGACAGCGCAGACAGGCGCCGTTATCTCTTCAGTGCTGAGCAGCACCGTATTTTATTCGGGTTCAGCAGAGTCGAGGGTGACATCCGCACAAGCTTATTGGTAACAGGCACGATGGATACCGAGCTGCTTCGAATGGATATTAACCTGCTTATGGATGAGGCGGTAGCTGCCGGAACATTTCGTATGGAGCTGGCGCAAGAAATCGACCAGTGGGTGCAGCAATGGTCGGGGGTACTAAGAACGAAGAATCCTCCCGCCCAATTTGTTAATCTCGAGCCCACGGATCATCTGCCCGTTCCGGAGGGCAAGGCATTGAGAACGATGAATACGGTTTGGGTGCATGCAAAGTCCGGTACCTTGAACTGGATGGGGGAGCTTCCTCCTGTAGCCTCACAATCTCTGCCGCAAATTCCTTTAACCTCGCTGAGCTGGCTGGTTGCGGAAGAGGACAGTGTGGTAGCCGCATGTGATACAGACGAATGGATCGGCCTTGATCCAGGCTGGAGCGGGTTGTTTTATTTTCAAAGTCTCGTAATGGAACGGATCAAAGAGCTGCTGCTGAAGGAAGAAGTGATTGATCGGGAGCGGCTGCTCAAGCGCACAGAGAGCGATCATGTGATGATGCGCAGAGCCCTGACACGCCTTGTGGAGGTTACAGCAGGCAACAAAAGACAGCAGGTATCCGCTGTCTCATCAGCAGACCCTTTATTTATGGCATGCAGGCTTGCAGGTGAAGGTCTTGGTATTGTGATCAAGCCTGTACCCAAGCGGGAACGGGCTGTTCGCTCTACTAACCCGCTGAATGATATTGCCAAAGCATCAGGAGTGAGATCCAGACAGGTCGTTCTCAAAGATACTTGGTGGAAAGATGATGGAGGACCCCTTGTAGCGTTTATGGAGGAGGACGGCAGACCCGTTGCACTTATTCCGTTGTCGCCGACATCCTATAAGCTGGTAGACCCGGTCAGTGGCATGGAACGCCCGATTACTGCGGAGATAGCCGAGCTGTTAGCCCCTGTAGCTCACATGTTCTATCGGTCGCTGCCCGCGAAAGCTTTGAAGGTTGTGGATATTCTCAAGTTCGGTGCGCACAAGACGATCAAGCGCGATCTGATTATGATGCTCCTTGTAGGGATTGCCGCAGGCATACTTGGGATGTTCATGCCGATTGCGAATGGAATGCTGTTCGATACGATTATACCGGAATCGGACCAAGGCGCTCTGGTACAAATGACGTTCATCCTGCTCGCTGTTACCGCTTCGACGGTGCTGTTCCAGCTGACCCGGTCGCTTGCCCTGCTGCGGATTGAGGGAAGAATGGATGGCTCGATCCAGGCTGCCGTGTGGGATCGCTTGCTTAATCTTCCGGTCTCCTTCTTCCGCGATTATTCGGCAGGAGACCTGGCGTTAAGAGCGAACAGCATCAACTCGATCCGCAAAATGTTATCAGGTGTTGTCATAACCTCAATCTTCTCAGGAATATTCTCATCGTTTAACTTTATCCTGCTGTTCCACTATGATGTCACGTTAGCTCTGCTTGCGGGTGTTCTTGTGTTGATTTCCATGGTGGTGACCACAGCCGTAGGGATCAGGCAAGTACGCTACGAGCGTGAGCTGTTGACGGTTCAGGGGAAAATCTCAGGTCTGGTCCTGCAGCTTCTGAATGGCATAAGCAAATTCCGCATGGCGGCGGCTGAGAATCGGGCTTTCTTTCTATGGGCGAACTGGTTTGCGAAGCAAAAGGAGCTGTCCTTCAAATCGCAGATGCTATCGAATGGACTAAGTGTGTTTCAGTCTTTCTTCCCGATAGTTACTTCAATGCTTCTGTTTTATTTTGTCGCTACGCGAGCAGAAATGTTAAGCGCCGGACAGTTTATTGCTTTCTTCTCAGCCTTTGGAGCCTTCCTCTCAGCCATGATGGCGATGTCCTCTGCAATAGTGTCCGTCATTAACGTGGTGCCATTGTTCGAGCGGGCCAAACCAATCCTGGAGACTATCCCGGAGATTCACGAGCAAATGGAGGATCCGGGAGATCTAAGCGGCAGCGTGGAGGTCAAGCACTTGCGGTTCCGCTACAATCCCGATCAGCCAATGGTGATCAAGGACATTTCCCTGCATATCAGGCCAGGTGAGTTCGTGGCGTTCATTGGATCCTCGGGCTGCGGGAAGTCGACGATGATCCGCTTGCTGCTTGGCTTCGAGAAGCCGGAGAACGGCTCTATCTATTACGACGGCCAGGATATGAAGACGATTGATGTAGGGCTGCTGCGCAATCAATTCGGTGTAGTGCTGCAGAACGGGAAGATGCTGTCGGGTGATATTTTTACGAATATCGTAGGCTCTGCCAATCTGACTCAGGAGGAAGCATGGGAAGCTGCTACGATGGCCGGGATGGATGAAGATATACGAAGAATGCCCATGGGGATGCATACAGTCGTTTCCGAAGGAGGAAGCACACTCTCCGGGGGGCAGCGGCAGCGGCTGCTTATAGCCAGGGCCATTGCCAAGAAACCCAAAATTATATTTTTTGACGAAGCGACGAGTGCACTGGATAATCGCACGCAGGCTATCGTTAGCGAGAGTCTGGAGAAGCTGCAGGCTACCAGGATCGTCATTGCGCATCGCCTGAGCACGATAATGAACGCGGATCGGATCTACGTGTTTGATAAAGGGATGATCGTCCAGACAGGGACGTATGACGAGCTGTTGAATGTTCCAGGTTTGTTCGCTGATCTGTCGAAACGGCAGCTTGCCTAGCAGATTTGGCACAGCTTTCTGAGCATCTTACGAATTGAGTGAAATTTGAAAAGGACTTGAAGTGAATTTGAACTGAGTTTGTTATCTTAAGTAATGTAATAGATCCATAACTTTCTAGGAGGAATGACAATGAGTTGGACGAATGAGCAAGTACAGGAAACTGTAGCAAGTGTAATTGAGAAGGCAGGTAGTGACGATGCGTTCAGATCGTTGTGCCTGACTGACATCTATGCCGCAGTGAAGGAAGTTACAGGAAAAGAAATTCCACAAGAATTTAAGATCAATGTAATTGATGCTAAAGGCTACCATGCTAACATAGTTCTTCCTGAAGCCAAATCCTCTTCGGATGAGCTGTCCGAGACAGAGCTTGAGAGTGTAGCAGGCGGAAGTAAATCTGGTGCGAACGATTTCTTCGGTACTGTAGGAAGCATTGCTGAGGATGCTGCAAGAACTACAATCCGAGTAGGCGAACACGCGGCTAACACAGCAATCGACAGAAGTTTTTAAGGATCAAATTACACATAAGCTGGACCCGACCCCGAGGAATCGGGGTTTTTCAATCATAATAGCTTGAACGGATACGAATATCTCGAGTATTCAGCTCGATGAGAAGGGGATACAGTCTTGTATAAACGTCCGACCTTGTCGCTTAAATGGATCAAATCCGTTTGGACTATCCTCGCCTGTATTGCTTCAGGGGCAGTGGCTGGAATTTTGTTCCCGGATTTCGCAGAGCAGATCACTCCGTTCGGAGATCTGTATCTGTCGTTTCTGAAGATGTGCGTGATCCCCATTATGATGACCGCTATTATTTCGAGTATTGGCGGAATATTCATGAATAGCAATGCGATTAAAATGATGAAACGAATGCTGGTTGTTTTCGCTGCGGCTTTGCTGCTGGTAAGTGCAATTGGTTTGACCGTAGGCATGCTGGGGCAGCCTGGCAGCGGATTATCAGAGGAAGCGAAGGCGGTGCTCGGCTCTGTTGTGCAGCAGGCTGAACAACAAACGACTGCTGAGCCAGAGGAAAGCTCACAAGACGGGCTGCTTGGATTTCTGATTGGTCTGGTCCCCTCCAATATTTTCATTGCTCTGGGGGAAGGCAACAGCTTGCAAATCTTGTTTTTTTCCATCGTTGTAGGAGTAACGGTCGGGATGGTCTCGACCAAAGCGGGAGAGAATCTGCTGCAGCTCTCAGATCTGTTGTTCAAAGCGTTTCAACAAGCGATTTCCTGGTCCATGTATTTCCTTCCTGCAGGTTTGTTCTGCATTATGGCTGGTCAATTATCGACAATAGGCGAAGGTGTTCTTCCCTCCATTATCAAGCTTATTATTTGGATCTATGTCGCTAGTCTGCTGGTGATGCTTGTGAGCGGCTGGGTCATTGCCCGAAGAGTAAATATGTCCTTATACGCTGTATTTCACGCTCTGAAGGATGCACTTGTAATTGCATTCGGTACACGCAATAGTATTGCAACTATCCCGGCCACTCTACAGGCGTTAACCCAGGCTTTCCGGATCGAAGCCGATTCTGTGCGGTTGGTTGTTCCGCTTGGCATGATCCTGTGCAGATACAGCATGATTCTGGTCTATGTAATGGGGATTGCCTTCACAGCACAGCTCTATGGCGTTAAGCTGACCTTGCTGCAGCTTCTGACCGTATGGATAGGAGCCGTGCTGGCCGCGATGGCAGGGGCCGGTGCCCCGGCAATGGTCTCAATCGCAATGATCGGCATGATTGCCGTACCCTTGCAGCTGCCCGCAGATACAACCATTATATTGCTGCTTGCGATTAATCCAATTATTGACCCTGCCATAACAGCTGCGAATGTGATGGTAAACTGTGCAACAAGTGTTCTGATCTCACCGAAGAATGACCTTAGTGAGGCTGATGAGCCCGTGTTGGAAGGGGGCATAACACTTGTACAGCTGGAACAGGCTAACGTCAGATGATTGGACGTTCTATCAAGGACTTATGCTTAAGCATGTGGCGGTAAGCTTGCCAGAGCTGGAAGCCGAGGGACGGCTTGCAGTGTTCGGCGTCGAGCTCGCTTCGAGCCCGTCAAGCTCACCCGTAGGAGCGGTCGTGGCCGAGGTGAACAGGCAGGTCGGCACTGCTCATATTGTGTCACTATTCGTTCAGGGCCAGCATCGCAGAGCGGGTGTTGGAACTGCGCTGCTCCGGCATTTGGAGTCCTACTTGCACATGCTTGGTATCGAACGAATCCGGTTTGACTATTATTCAGGCAAATCTTCAACCTCGGCATTGGAAGCATTCCTGCACAGGAATAAGTGGTCGCCGCCAAGCCTTACGGCCAAGGTGTATCATATTGATCGGCACATCGCCGAGGCGCCGTGGTTGCGCAATCATCCTATGCCTGCCGGTATAACCGTGATCCATTGGACTCAACTAACTTCTTCACAAGAAAGCGAGCTTAGAGAGCAGGAAGGTGTTCTGTACCCGTCATTCTTATCTCCATTCAAGACCATTGCTCCATTGGAAAAAAGTAATAGTGTTGCCCTGGAGGCAGAGGGCAGGATCGTAGGCTGGACCATCACATACAGACTTTCTGAAGATACGGTTCTATATGACGCTGTCTTCGTTACGCCGCAATACCAATTGTCGGGGCTTGCCTTCATGCTGTTGTCCCGTTCTGTAACGATGCAGCTTGATGCAGGAATCCCGTATGGCATGTTCACCGTTAATGTATCTACACCATTCATGCTATCCATCGCAGATCGCCGCCTGCGGCCCTATGCGGTCAAGGTGAGCGAGAAACGTGCTGTATATAAAATTTTAGGCAGTTAAAGGTTGACAGGCTTGGTTAGTAATTGATGAAGGAGGGCTATCATGCAGGTCCATCAGAGATCAGGACAACGCATCGTCATCACTGGCTTAGGCGTATTATGCGCGCTGGGGGACTCGGTGGAGGCGGTATTCGACCGTATGCTTAAGGGCCAATCCGGAATCGGTCCGGTAACTCATTTTTCCACGGAGTCCCTGCAGTGCTCCATCGCTGGTGAAGTTGCACGCGAGCATGCGGCTCCAGTTGACTCGACTGCTCATGCTGTTGGGAATCAGCCTTATCTGGACCTCTGCGCCCAATATGCAATCCGTGCTTCGCGGCAGGCGCTTGAGAACAGCGGACTGCATATCGTGCAGGTGAATGCTCAGGAGGCTTTGGAGCCTGCCCCGCATGCGATGGCGACGAATGATGTGTCCGCCGGGCGCTTCGGACTTGCGCTCGGCACATGCAACGGCGGGATAGTGTCGCTGGAGGAGCAATGGACGATCACACAGCTGGACGAACGGCGAACGGCCCATTATCCCTTCTACCAGCAAGGGGATGATACAGCGCAGGCGCTCGGACTGCATGGTCCGGTTGTAACGATTAATACAGCCTGTGCAGCCAGCGGGAATGCAATCGGGTATGCATGTGACATGCTGAGCTGGGGGTATGCCGATGCAATGCTCGCAGGCGGTTCAGATCCGCTCTCACATGCTGTGTATGCAGGCTTCAATGTGCTTCGGGCGCTTAATCCGCAGCCCTCCTCGCCTTTTGGAAAGCAGCATGGTCTTAATCTTGGCGAGGGTGCGGCGTTTGTAGTATTGGAGCCGTTAGAGAAAGCTCTCCTGAGAGGCGCCCGAATATATGGTGAAATATGCGGGTATGGATTAAGCAACGATGCCTATCATGAGACGGCCCCGCATCCGGAGGGTCAGGGAGTACGAAGGGCTGTTGAGCTGGCTTTGAAGCAGGCTGGGGTAAGCAAGCAGCAAATTCAGTATATTAATGCCCATGGGACGGGAACATTGGCCAATGATCAAGCGGAGATTGCAGGCTTGCGCGGAGTGTTCGGCCGCGATATGAGCATTCCAATCAGCTCGAGCAAGGCTTACTTCGGACATAACCTTGGAGCGGCCGCCGCGGTGGAGCTTGTGACCTCCTTGTATGCAATCGATCAGGGTTATGTACCGGCGACGCTGCACTTTGAGGATTACCGCAGCGGCTGCGAAGGTATTGAACTGATCGCTAACGTAATGCAGCCATGGCGCCCAGAGTATATGTTGAACAATAACTCCGCCTTTGGCGGTCACAATGTCTCGCTTGTTGTGAGAACCCGGCTTGAAGCTGAATCTTCTGCTGAAGAAGAGACTGAGCTTCCTGCTGCTTCCAACCGGAGGGTAGCCATTGTAGGCATAGGAGCGGTTGGAGCATGGGGAATATGCTCTGGCGGAGTGCTGCAAGCGCTAGACGGGCTGGATCAGGTTGTCGCGGAATCGCCCTTTCAATTAAAGGAATTCGAGAAGGAACAATATGAGCGAAGAATGAACCGACTATGTCAATTCAGCATCGGAGCAGCGCTGGCTGCATGCCGTGATAGCGGATGGCAGGATACGGATCTTGCCGGCGAGGACCTGGGGTATGTGTACGGAACATCCAGAGGCAGCACCAGCAGCATCAGCAAGTTTCTGGGCTCCGTGTTCGAGAAAGGTCCTGAATATGCCAGCAGTATTTATTTTCCGCATACGGTCATTAACTCGATCTCAGGGAAGACAGCGGAGAAGCTTGGTCTTGGAGGCTTCAGCAGCTCGCTTAGCACGGGAGGCAGTGAAGGATTGGCTGCAGCGCTGTATGCTGCAGGATCGATACGCAGCGGGGTGCAGCCGTTCTGTCTGATTGGAGCAGGGGATGAGCTCTCTGAATTATCGGATCAGATCGATGCCGCCAAACAGCTGCACACGGGCAGGTTCAGCAAAGCCGAGGGCAGCGTTGCTCTGGTGCTGGCTGACATGGAAGAAGCCCAAAGGCGAGGCATGAGAATTTATGCCGAGCTGAGCGGATTCGGCATGGCCTTTGGCAGGAACGGCACCGAAGCTGAGCTTGGCCTTTCTCCACTGGCAACCGCCATACGCGGAGCGCTTGCCCAAGCGGGAATAGAGCTCGGCGAGGTCGATCTGCTGCTGCTTAATTCCATAGGCAGACCCGATGAGCTGGAGCAGGAGTTAAGCTGTATAAGTCAGCTGTTCAGTCCTTATAGTCAACCGCCTGTCGTTTGCTTGAATCAGGAAGGCGGATACGCCGAGTCGATGAGCTCAATGCTGCATTTGGCTGCGGCCGCGGAGCTTCTGGGGAATGCTGGGCAGTCACATGACTGGGCCCGCTTATCAGGCTTGGTGGAAGCGGCAGCAGCAGCCGAAACTTGTGCGGGTGCAGAAGCAGGTCGTGAGAGAACTCACATCCTGACCGTTAGTTCATCGGTGAATGGCAACCACATGGCGGCAGTAGTGAGTCGAGTTAGAACATCATAACAGTCCAATTATTGGAGGAGGAATATAGGATGAGCATTATGCTGCAGGATCTGGAACAAATCAAAACCGTTGTGAAAACGAAGCTTCTAGTGGAAAGATTGGAACTCGAGGACATAACGCCGGAGGAAATTGATGATCAGATGCCGCTCTTCGGAGAAGGACTTGGTCTTGATTCGGTTGAGGCTTTCGAAGTAATGGTAGGGATGGAAGAGATATATGGGGTTATGGTGGAAGGAATTCCGGCCGATGAGCTCAAGATACATCTGCATAATGTGCAATCCATTGCTTCCTTCATCCAAACCAAGCTCAGGGAGATGGAGTAGCCCATGCTTCTGCGGGATCAGGTTGCGGTTATTACCGGGGCAACAAGAGGGATCGGCCGAGCGGTTATGGAGCGATTCGTGTCTGAAGGAGCGATTGTGGCTGGTGTATACAGCAGCAGTGACGAGCTGGCCCAGGAGCTGCAGGTCAAGCTGACAGCCGAGGGCGGTCAAGTCCGTATGTTCAAGGGATCAGTAGCGGACCGGCATTTCATCTCGTCGATATTCAAGCAGTTAAACCAGGAATTCGGGAACATTGATATTGTGGTGAACAATGCCGGGATTTCACAGGACCAACTGGCTTTAATGATGACGGAGGAGGAATGGAGCACCGTATTTCGAACGAATTTCACTGGAACCTGTGTGTGCTGTCAGGAAGCGATCCCTTATATGACTGCAGGCGGAGGCGGCAAAATCGTGAATGTTGTGTCTGTCAGCGGCGTATATGGCAGGGAAGCGCAGGTCAACTATGCAACCTCCAAAGGCGCCATTATCGGATTAACCCGATTGCTGGCAAGAAGACATGCCGCAGATGGAATACGACTGAACGCCATAGCACCAGGACTCATTGCTACCCAGATGACCGATACCGTTCCGCAGGAGAAACAGGATAACTTCTTGCTGCATACGAATCAGAAACGTCTGGGAACGGTTCAGGAGATTGCGGGTTCCATTCTGTACTTGGCAAGCAGCCAGTCTGATTACGTGTCGGATCACGTGCTTAAGGCCGATGGCGGGTTTCTGCGATAAGAAGGGAGGGAAGCGAAATGACACGGACAGCATTACTCACCCGAACGGGAGCCGGCATGAACCACTTAATCGGGCATCACTTGTTAGAACGCGGGTACCGACTGACAGCTCAATTCACAACGTCTGACGAAGCAGATCAATTCCTGAGCGGACTACCTGCGGAGCAGCTGTCACTCTGTACACCTGTAGTCGTCAATCCCGGAGGACTGGCTGATATTCAACAAATGGTAACGAATGCGGCACAGAGCATGGGGGAACTTGGCGTGTTTATTCAAGGCAACGACTGGCTTGATGAAACGCAGCTTATGGAGAATGATCCGGTATCCTTTGCCGAAGTCATGGAGCAGAGATTCAGGCAGTTATTTCTATATAGTCGCGCCGGCGGGAATGTAATGGCCAGGAAGAAGCGGGGACAGCTCATCTTCCCCTTGCTTACAGATACTCTATATTATGAGAATTATCCCAGTTCTCCCGTCTACAATCATGGTGTTCTTGCTCTGGTCAAAAGCTTGGCGAAGGAGATGTCTCCTTTTCGCATTTCGGTTAATGCGCTTACATTTGGCTACTATCGCAACGATCAAGCAACCCCTGAGCAATGGCAAGCGGATCGTAAGAAGTTGGAAATCTATGCATTAAAGCCTTCAATCCCGGATGTCGAGAGCCTGGTTAAGGGGATTGATATGCTGCTGGATTATGGACACGGACTCAGCGGACAAAATCTGCATTGGGGCTTCGGTGTAGACACGATTCAATAGGAGAAAGACCACGAGGGAGAGCGATTGTATGCGCAAAAGGTTCCGCTTCCGCCATTCCCATATCGATAAAATTCACTCTGAGAAGCAGAATCCGGATGAATTGAACGATGGTCAATTGGAGCAGGTAATTGGAGGGCTTGCTTCGATACGTGTTCCATTGTGCAAGCAATGCGGGCAAAGAGTCGCAGTATTTAATATGGAAATATGCGCCCCCTGTTTTCGTGATCATAATATTGTTCATAGCCCATCAGAATAAATGGTGTAATATAAAGGAGAACCAGCATGACGCTCTGGCGAAACTTAATCATATTGTTAATCTTTCTCTCTCTTGCAGCTTGCGGGAATAATCAGCCTACCCCGCCTGAGTCAGCACCGGCAGCGGAGCCTCCGGCTAACTCAGCGGTTTTCATGGAGCTGAATGCAGTTGAAATGGCGAAGCTCACAGAGGAGATGCAAGCTATTCACAGCCGCGGCGTTCTGCAAGTGGCCATGTATGCACGTGATAGGTTTCCCTTCTTTTACGTAGATGAGGCGGGAGTGTTAAGCGGCAGTGAGGTCATATTGGCCAAGGACATCGCTGAGAAATTCGGAGTTAAAGTTAATTACGTCCGAACGGCGCAGAGCTTTGAGGAATTGGTGGATCAGGTGGCAAGCGGCCAGGCGGATGTAGCTATATCCAAGCTAAGTATGACCCTGGGGCGGGCTCAAAAAGTGCTTTTCTCCAGTCCATATTTGACTTTGCGCCAGTCGCTGCTCATCAATCGACTTCAGTTAGCCAGATTGGACCAGATGGAAGGCGACCCGCTTAAGCTCATCCAAGTCAGCGGGGGTATAGTCGGAGCCGTATCAGGCAGTTCCTATGTAAAATTTGCACAAGAACTGTTCCCCAAGTCAGAGATTAAGCTATTCGAGTCAGGTACGGAGCTGATCGCTTCCGTGAGTAGAGGGGAAGTGCTCGCCGCACTGTATGATGAGTTCGAAATCTCCATGCACCTGAAGCGAAATCCTGGCAGCTCATTGGATTTGCAATTTATTCCATTGAACGATAAGCTCGATCCATTGGCTATCGCAGTTTCCGTCAAGCAGCCTCATCTATACGCCTGGATTAATGTATATCTGGATCTGAACCATTCGTTTATCCAACAAATTTTGAAGCATTATGAAATCATAAAGTAACCATTGGATACGGAGGCTTGAGATGAGAGCCAGATTCAAGCTGTTAGTGATTGTGCTTGCTGTTATAGGAATAGGACTTCTCACATTAGCAGGGACTGTTCTCCTATTTCAAGACCGGCAAGCTGCTCCGACTGCAAGTAAAGGAATCATGGACCTGACCGATTGGAACTTGGATCGAGACGGCAGCATCAATTTGAATGGAGAATGGGAATTTTATTGGAATCAGCTTCTGGAGCCCCGTGACTTCGCAAGCGCTGCTCTTACGGCGGCGAGCATGACGGGTTACATGTCTATTCCTCATTCATGGAAAGGTTATGAGATAGAGGATCGTCCCCTGACAGCAAAGGGATATGCTACCTTTCGTCTGGTTATTAAGAGAACACCCGATGAGCAGGTTCAAGCCCTTCGAACCATTCGCCTAAGCACGGCTTCCAAGCTGTGGGTGAACGGGCAATTGACGGCCGAGAACGGTGTAGTCGGTACAAGCAAGGAAGAGATGAAGGCTACTGTTGTGCCTAAGCTGATTCATCTGAACCCGACCGGCGAGACGATGGAAATCGTCATTCAGATATCCAACTTCAAGCATCGCAAGGCAGGTATTTTTGATCCGATTACTCTTGGGAACTATTCGCCGCTTAGCAACGAGAACAATTTGAGTCTCGCTATCGAGATGCTGCTGATAGGCAGCATGATTATTATGGGACTGTACCACATTGCTTTGTTCATCATGCTTCGCCAAAATAAATCCTCGCTCTATTTTGGTATTATTTGTTTGCTGCTAGCTATTAAGACAAGCTCTGGCGGGCAAACTTTTTTTGCTATTCTATTTCCCGATATTCCTTGGGAAGCGCTCATTAAACTTGAATATTTCGGATTTTTGGGCAGTGCACCCATGTTCGTATTATTCATTCATGCTAATTTTCCAGACGAGATGCCGCCAGTATTACGAAAGCTGTTCCTGGCGACAGGCATTCTATTCACGTTGTTCATTGTGGCAACTCCCCTTGAAATCTATGTATCCGCAGCGGAGATTCTTCAGATTTTTGCGGTGCTGAATATGATCTTTTTGGTCAGTGTGGTTGTTATTGCGATTACGAAACGGCGGGAAGGAGCGCTGTTAACGGCTCTTGGCGGGCTTGTGTTCTCTGTTACGGTAATTAACGACATTCTCAATAACAATGGGACGTTGCAGACCGGTATTTATTTTCCATACGGATTGTTAATTTTTATTTTGTGTTTATCAATCATCCTGGCTATGAAATTCTCCAGAGCGTTCAAGACGGTAGAGAGGCTATCGACCCGACTTATGGAGACGAACAAGCTGAAGGATGAATTTATGAGTGACACCTCACATGAGCTGCGAACTCCTCTGAATGGAATGATTGGGTTAGCGGAGTCTTTGTTATTTAATATGAAGGATAAGCTGACGCATGAGCAAGAGCTGCACATGAGTATGATTATTTCCAGCAGTAAGCGTATGACGTATTTAATCAACGATATTCTGGATTATTCCCGTATGCGCAGCAAGGATATCAGACTTCAGGTTCAGGAGGTGGATTTGCATCAGCTTGTGAATGTTGTGCTGACGGTCGTTACGCCTCTGACAGCTGGACGCAATCTTGTATTGAACAATGATATTCCCGAGCATTTTCCGCGTATCCTGGCCGATGAGAATCGACTCCAGCAAATTATTTATAATCTAATCGGCAATGCGATCAAATATACCCCGACGGGGACAGTTAGCCTGACAGCCGAGCAGCAGGAGCAGCACGTCCTCATAGCTGTTACGGATACAGGGGTTGGGATTCCGTTGGATAAGTTCGAGGATATATTCAAATCGTTCGAGCAGGTAGACGAGGATGATTCGGGAATCGGTTCCGGTCTGGGGCTCAAAATTACCAAAAAGCTCGTAGAGCTTCACGGTGGAGTCATACAGGTACAGTCAGAGCTCGGGAAGGGCTCGAAGTTCACCTTCACACTGCCCAGCAATCCGCTCAAGGCTGTAAAAAAGCCGAACACACGCATTCTTGCTCCTTCGACAACGCAGAATCGAGCGGTAGCAGTACTGCCGTCTGCCTCCAAGTTTCAGTTTCAGTTGTTAGTCGTTGATGATGAGACTGTGAATTTGCATGTTGTGACCCAACAGCTGCAGTCGGCTGACTGCTCGATTACGACCGCCTTTAGTGGAGAAGAAGTACTGCCTATGCTGGATCAATTGGATCGTTATGATCTGATTATCGTCGATGTGATGATGTCGGGCATGACGGGATATGAGCTCTGCAAGCGGATTAGAGAGCGTTACACGCTCTATGAGCTGCCAATCCTTCTTATGACTGCTCAGAACAGAGAGGAGAGCATTGTTGCAGGCTTTAATGCAGGAGCCAATGACTACATCTCCAAGCCGTTTGATCGCAATGAACTGACCGCGCGTGTGAATACATTAATTACGCTCAAGAAAGCGGTGCAGGACGTCAGTCTGAACGCTCAGGAGCTTGAGCAGCTGAACAATCGTCTCAAGGAGCTTAATCACAGCCTGGAGGAGAAAATTGAGCAGCGAACTATTCAACTGAAGCAATCGAACGAGGATCTGGAAAATAAGAATACGGAATTAAACCGGCTTGAATTAGCGCGTCGCCATTTTCTCAGCAACATTTCGCATGAGCTGCGCACACCTATGACTTCGATACAAGGTTATGCGGAAGCGATCCTGAATGGAATGGTGCAGGATGCAGACAAAGAGAATCGCTATCTGCAGATGATCTTATCCAAGTCCCTCGGCTTGAACCGACTTATTCAAGATTTGTTCGAGCTGTCCAGGTTAGAGTCACGGCGTTCAAATATGGAATTTGAGATTACGCCCGCGGTTGCTTTTATGCACCAGATCAGAGAAAGCTTTGACATGGATGTGGAACAGGCTGGAATGAAATTCATCTTCACTATGCCCCCGGAGTCAGCAGAAGTCGCAGGGCTCAATGTAATTATCGATTCGGACAGGATCGGTCAAGTGTTGAACAATCTAATCGTTAACGCGATTCAGCATATGGAGGAGAACGGGGTGATCCGTCTGTCATGTGAAGCCATCCAACAGGCAGATCGCGATAATATTTGGGGGGAGCTTAGGATCAGTGTCGAGGATAACGGATTCGGAATCAGTGAAGCTGCGCTTCCTTACGTATTCGATCGGTTCTATCGCGAGCAGGAGAGTGCCGTTTATTCGGATTACAAAGGGAGCGGAATTGGACTGGCCATCGCCAAAGAAATAGTGGAATATCACGAAGGAACGATCTCGGTTACAAGCAGGAAGGCGAAAGGCAGCATCTTTACATTTACGCTCCCGCTGTACAAATGGGATGAATAACGGAGGCGGTATAAGCAAATGCAGATTAATTAAATTAGCTCATCAACTGCAACCTCAGGCGAGAGAAAATTGACTGTTGAATGCTTCGGAAATTCTTGCTCTAATAGTATCCTCCAGGTAAGTACCATACAAGAAAGTGCCTTCTTATAAAAGGATAGGGTTTGCTCTATACTGAAGCTAGAACGACACATAAGACGGACTCAGCTGAATGTATTCATGGAACCTAACAAATTTCAAGCTCGAGAGGGGTAACGAAGATGCACAAGACAGTCAGCACGTGGCAAGAGTTTCAGCAGGCATGGGATGGAGTCATTAACTTCCTGTTGGAGGGGGAATGCATACCATTTAATTACAGCATGCCTTCCATAGAAAGAATTGTCGACACATTGAGGCATGACACGGAGACCCGAATTACGCCAGGCGTCAAAAGCAATACACTCGAATTAGCTGACATCACCGCATCGTTCCGCTCACTCCCTCTTGATGAAGCGGTCCATGCCTCTTTTGCATTGGCCCACTTCAAGCTTCCGAAGTTTTTTGGATCGGGTCAGCTGCTTGAAGGCTTCGATAAACAGGTGCTGGAGCCTTGGCAGCAAGCGCTTCGTGACGCCGGCTTCACATGGGACAGGTGTTACCCTATTCTGTTCATGAGCGGGCCTAACTGTGCAACGAACTACCATATGGATTACTCGCATGTTATGGCCTG
>JARBUQ010000290.1 GCA_029239545.1 Paenibacillus sp. | reverse complement strand
AGCGATGGCGAGGTCGAATGCCGCTCCTTCTTTTCGGACATCAGCTGGAGCAAGATTGACCGTTATGCGTTCCAGCGGGAAGCGGAAGCCGCAATTTTTGATCGCTGCTCTAACCCTCTCCACGGACTCCCGAACTGCTGAATCCGGTAATCCGACAATCGTCATCTGTGGCAAGCCGCTGCTGAGATTGACCTCAACCTCGATTAAATTGCCTTCAATTCCTTGCAGGCAAGCTCCGATTACTTTTCCATACATAGCAAAAACACCTCTTTTCTAGTATTGGTCAGCTAGTGCACTTATGCACAAATTAAAGCCGAACCGCGCTACTGGAAAAAGGTGCTTCCTTATGTTCCGTATACTTATACCTATATTCTGGACTTTTCTTTAGAATCCTGCAAGAGAGGATAGTAAATCTCACAACGGAAGGCAATACTTAAATAAGCTGATAGGGAAATAGAAAGTACCCTATGTGAATATTTCCTAAGCAATTAGAAAAATCGGGCGTTTTCTTGTCTAACAGTCATTTACAGCAAAAAAATACTCGAATTTATGAAAAAAGCTAGGAAATTGTCGAGGAAAAGTGGTACAATAGGTAAGGTTTTTTGGAATATGTGATTGGATGAAGCTAAATTCCTAATCTGTATTTCAACGCAGAGCGATCTCTGGACTTACGGCAGCGATCTGTATATGCTTATGATTAGGTTACCTCCCTTCCAGATTCGTGATTGAAGAGGTATAACATAAGCGACTTGAGGGTTTCAACAGTTAGGCAGGAGTTCCCGCTTTTCTGTCTTTTACATTTCTGCAACATATTTGATAGGAGGATTTGAGAATGAATATCCATGAGTATCAAGGAAAAGAACTCCTTAGACAGTATGGAGTTGCCGTTCCACAAGGTAAAGTGGCTTTTTCCGTTGAAGAAGCTGTTGAGGCGGCCAAGCAATTAGGAACCGCTGTTGTTGTCGTTAAGGCTCAAATCCACGCAGGCGGACGTGGTAAAGCTGGCGGCGTTAAGGTTGCCAAGAGCATAGATGAAGTCCGTGAGTACGCTAGCCAAATCCTTGGCAAAACGTTAGTCACTCACCAAACTGGCCCCGAGGGCAAAGAAGTCAAGCGTCTGTTGATCGAGCAGGGCTGTGATATCAAGAAGGAATATTACATCGGCTTAGTTGTTGATCGTGGAACGGGCCGAGTTGTTATGATGGCCTCTGAAGAGGGCGGAACCGAGATTGAGGAAGTAGCTGCTCATTCCCCTGAGAAAATTTTTAAAGAAGTAATCGACCCGGCAATAGGTCTGCAAGCATTCCAAGCCCGCAAATTAGCCTATGCAATCAAGATCCCTAATGAACTCGTTAACAAAGCAGTTAAGTTCATGACGGCTTTGTACCGTGCATTCGTGGAGAAGGATTGTTCGATTGCTGAGAT
The DNA here is from genome assembly GCA_029239545.1 of Paenibacillus sp. Taxonomy (GTDB): domain Bacteria; phylum Bacillota; class Bacilli; order Paenibacillales; family NBRC-103111; genus Paenibacillus_AA. The sequence goes on along the minus strand of JARBUQ010000290.1, from coordinate 4,923 downwards.
CAATCCATTGGTCGTGACTGGCGGCGGAGAAGTTATGGCACTTGATGCCAAGCTGAATTTTGACTCCAACGCTCTATTCCGTCATAAGGATATCGTTGAATTGCGTGACCTTGAAGAGGAAGATGCCAAGGAAATTGAAGCATCCAAGTTCGACCTGAGCTACATAGCGCTAGATGGCAACATCGGTTGTATGGTTAATGGCGCTGGTCTTGCCATGGCAACGATGGATATTATCAAATATTACGGCGGTGAGCCTGCTAACTTCCTTGATGTTGGTGGCGGCGCTACGACTGAGAAAGTTACTGAAGCCTTCAAAATTATTTTGTCTGACGCCAAGGTAAAAGGAATCTTCGTTAACATCTTCGGCGGCATCATGAAGTGTGATGTAATTGCCAATGGTGTTGTTGAAGCGGCCAAGCAAATTGGACTCGACCGTCCGCTAGTAGTTCGTCTGGAAGGCACTAATGTTGCACTTGGCAAAAAGATTTTGAATGAATCCGGATTAAATATCGTTGCTGCTGACTCGATGGCAGACGGCGCACAAAAAATCGTAGCACTCGTGAAGTAATTTGAGAGAGGAGATGAACTCGAATGAGTATTCTAGTAAATAAAAACACAAAAGTGATTACACAAGGAATTACTGGTTCCGTTGGGATGTTCCATACTAAGGGCGGACTGGATTACGGTACTCAAATGGTAGGTGGCGTAACACCAGGTAAAGGCGGCACAACGGTTGACATTACTTTGGAGAACGGCACAACTGTTCAACTTCCAGTATTTAATACAGTTGCAGAAGCTAAGGAAGCAACAGGCGCAACTGCGTCCGTTATTTATGTTCCACCTGCATTTGCAGCAGATGCGATCCTGGAAGCGGTAGATGCCGATTTGGATCTGGCTATTTGTATTACTGAAGGCATACCGGTTCTGGATATGGTTAACGTGAGCCGTTATATGGAAGGTAAAAGAACGCGTTTGATCGGACCTAACTGCCCTGGCGTTATTACTCCCGATGAATGCAAAATCGGAATTATGCCTGGTTACATCCATCAAAAAGGCCATGTAGGCGTTGTTTCACGTTCCGGTACGCTCACATATGAGGCGGTTCATCAGCTTTCTACACGCGGTATCGGGCAATCGTCTGCAGTTGGAATCGGCGGAGACCCTGTCAAAGGTTCGGAATTTATCGATATTCTGCAGCTGTTCAACGAAGATCCTGACACTTATGCCGTTATCATGATTGGTGAGATTGGCGGAACGGCGGAAGAAGAAGCTGCTGAGTGGGTTAAGGCTAATATGAAGAAACCGGTAGTTGGCTTCATTGGTGGTCAGACGGCTCCGGAAGGCAAGCGTATGGGACATGCTGGTGCCATCATCTCCGGCGGAAAAGGTACCGCTGCTGAGAAGGTAGCCACTATGGAAGCATGCGGTATCAAGGTAGCTCCTACCCCATCCGAAATGGGCTCCACACTCGTAAGCGTGTTGGAAGAGAAGGGTTTACTTGAGAAATGTAAGACTCATTAATAGCTATATAAGTTGAACTTGGGTTCAACCTTATTAAGTCCGTGAAGGTAAGCAACCTTCCATTTCCTGCAAAGGAACTGGAGGGTTGTTTTTTGTTTTAACCACTCAATAAGCACAAAATTTTATCCTTTTCTGATATTTTTGCGCCAAACTGTCGCTGTCTATTTGGATGACAAAGCTTCATTGCTTATGCAGACTCATCGGTTTTTGACTTGTAACCGCTTAAAGGAGGCTATATACTAATGGATAACCGTACCATCTTATTCGCCCTGCATGAAATGCCAGGGATCGGCTGGAGAACGATACAGAAGCTCGTTTCCCGCTATTCTTCACTGAGTCAATTATTCAATGTTTCGCTGCAGCAGCTTGCTGCACTGGAGATTAAGCCGGACAAGGCAGAGCGGATTATTTCTTTATTGAACGACAATGATTTTATAGAGCAGAGAAGGGATTCTTATCACAGCCGGGGAATTGTGTTAATGTCTCGTTATGATAACGACTATCCCGAGTGGTTAAGTCAGATAGCTCAGCCGCCATGGATCTTGTATTTGAAGGGCAATGTTTCCCTTTTACAGCGCCCTTGCATTGCTATGGTTGGAACCAGAACGCCCACTGCTTACGGCAAGAAGGTTGCTTATCAATTCGCTCAACAGTTAGCCGATGCGGGGATGACTGTCGTTAGCGGTTTAGCCCGTGGAATTGACAGTGAAGCGCATCGAGGGGCGTTAAGAGCTGAGCATGGAGGCTCCACGATCGGAGTTTTGGGCTGTGCATTGGACACGGTTTATCCGCCGGAGAACGCTTCGCTATACACTCAACTAGCCGAGCATGGGTTATTGGTCTCTGAGTTCCCGCTCGGAACACCGGTTCATCCAGGATTATTTCCTCAGCGCAATCGGATTATAGCAGGCTTAAGTTTGGGCACAATTGTAGTAGAGGCCGCTGATAGGAGCGGTTCCTTGATTACAGCAGATCAAGCTTTAGAGTATTCCAGAGACGTATTCGCTGTACCCGGTCCCATTACATCACCCAAGAGTGCCGGTACACTCTCTCTTATTAAGCAAGGAGCGAAGACCGTAACATGCATTGAAGATGTGCTCGAGGAGTATAGCTCTTTATTAACTTTGCATCCCGTTACAGCGGTCAACGTTCATTCCAATAATCCCGTCCAGCTGTCTGAACAAGAGACAGAGCTACTGCAATATATAAGCTGGGAGCCGATTACATTGGACCAATTACTCACCCGGTCGGGATTTGCGTTTGGACAAATGCACACAGTTCTGTTATCTTTAACAATGTTAAAGCAGATTCAGCAGCTACCCGGTTCAACCTTCGTAAGATTGTAGGAGAGATTCCTTTCCACTATGAGGTTGTGAACTAGAGGGGGAAGGACGAACCTATGGCAGATTCGTTAGTCATTGTGGAATCACCAGCAAAAGCTAAGACGATTGGCAAATATTTAGGAAGTAAATATATAGTAAAAGCATCCATGGGTCACATTCGGGACCTTCCTAAAAGCCAGATCGGTGTAGAAGTAGACAACAAATTCGAACCCAAGTATATTACAATTCGCGGCAAAGGCTCCATCCTGAAGGAACTGAAAGACGCGAGCAAAAAAGTAAAAAGAATATATCTCGCAGCTGACCCGGATCGCGAAGGTGAAGCGATTGCCTGGCATTTGGCTCATTACCTGGAGGTGGCGGAGACAGAGGCTTGTCGTGTTGTATTTAATGAAATAACGAAGCAAGCCGTTAAGGACGCCTTCAAGACTCCACGCCCGATTGACATGGATCTGGTGAATGCCCAGCAAGCAAGGCGTATTCTTGATCGATTGGTAGGGTATAAGATCAGCCCTCTATTATGGAAGAAAGTCAAGAAGGGGCTGTCTGCCGGTCGTGTTCAATCGGTTGCTGTGAAGCTGATTATTGACCGGGAGAATGAGATCGAAGAGTTTATTCCGGAAGAGTACTGGTCTATTACTGCCAGACTCGGGATTAACAATGCTGAATTCGATGCCAAGTTCTACGGGATTCACGGTGAGAAGAAAGAGCTTGTCAATGAATCAGAGGTACAAGAAATATTACTTGCGCTGAACAAGCAGAAGTTTGTCGTTACCGAAGTTAAGGAGAAGGAACGGTTGCGCAATCCATCTCCGCCTTTTATTACAAGCTCCCTGCAGCAGGAAGCGGCACGCAAATTGAATTTTCGTGCGGCCAAGACGATGCAGATCGCTCAACAGCTGTATGAAGGAGTAGAGCTTGGCAAGGAAGGCACGGTCGGTCTCATCACTTATATGCGTACGGATTCGACACGTATTTCTCCGATTGCCCAAGAAGAAGCTAAGGAATATATTGAGAAGTCGTATGGGCCAGCCTACTATCCTGAGACTCCTCGAGTGTATTTGAAGAAAAATGCGAATGCTCAGGATGCGCATGAAGCGATTCGTCCAACCTCAGTCTTGAGATCTCCTGATGAGATGAAAGGTTATTTAAGCCGAGATCAGCAGCGACTATACAAGCTTGTCTGGGAACGTTTCCTGGCAAGTCAGATGGCTTCTGCCGTTCTGGATACGATGACGGTTGATATTGCTGCAGGGGATGTCATGTTCCGCTCCGTCGGCTCAAAGGTGAAGTTTCCTGGTTTCATGAAGGTATATGTGGAAGGAACCGATGATTTAGTCGTAGAAGATGACAAAATGCTGCCACCGCTTAAGGTGAAAGATAAGCTTGTTAACAAGCAGGTTGATCCTAAGCAGCATTTCACCCAACCGCCTCCACGTTATTCTGAAGCAAGGCTCGTAAGAGCATTAGAGGAGATGGGAATCGGTCGCCCAAGTACGTACGCTCCTACTCTGGAGACGATCCAGAAGCGCGGTTACGTGGCAATGGAAGAGAAGAAGTTCATACCTACAGAACTCGGCGGTCTTGTCATTCAACTGATGGTTGAGTTTTTCCCGGAAATCCTGAACGTGGAATTTACCGCTCATATGGAAGAAGGGCTCGATCATGTGGAGGAGGGCAAGGTCAACTGGGTTGACGTGCTGGAGGAATTTTACACCACGTTCGAGAAGAGACTGGAATTTGCCGAAGAAGAAATGAAGGAAGTCGAAATACAAGATGAGATTACCGACATTCCATGTGATAAATGCGGTCGATTCATGGCAGTTAAGATGGGGAGATTCGGTAAATTCCTGGCTTGTACGGGATTCCCGGAATGCCGCAACGCCAAACCGATCGTTAAGGAAATCGGTGTAACTTGTCCGAAGTGCAAGGAAGGCAAAGTCATTGAACGCCGCAGCAAAAAAGGACGCGTGTTCTACGGCTGTGATCAATATCCGGGCTGTGACTTTGTATCCTGGGACAAACCGGTCGAGAAGCCATGTCCGGAGTGCGGCGGTCTGAT
>JARBUQ010000289.1 GCA_029239545.1 Paenibacillus sp. | reverse complement strand
GGTTTCCAGATTATTCGCGATTCAGGAAATGGGTCATTCACATCCCTTCAGGTGACTTCGAGTCCCTCCCCTTAATCTGACCAAATTGGTCTTACCTCCCATCCCAGCAGCACAATGTCCCTAGCCCATAAGTATGTTTGCTGTTCGGAGAACAGGCTCTAGCCGACCTGAGTAGTAAACTTTCCTTTCGCATTGCATGTATTTTGTGATAAATATCACTCCCAAGCCAAACGTATTCTGATAAGATTTAATCAAACAACAAGCACTTCATTCTTTCAGAAAGCAGTCAACTGCTTTCATACTCTACAGGCTGTTATTACATTTATCAGGAGGGTTTTTTATGAAAAACAAACAACAAGGCAACGATTGGGTGATTCCGGAAAATCCTGTATCCCATTTTTTGTTCAGCAGTACTCGCGCATCATGGATCTGGCTGATTATTCGACTCTATGTGGGTTATGCGTGGGTGACTGCAGGCTGGAAGAAAGTTAACAGCGATGCTTGGACTGGTGAAAAGGCAGGCTCAGCTCTCCAAGGCTTCATCAAAGGCGCGCTGGCCAAAGCCGAAGGCGGAAAGGATGTAACCGGATGGTATGCAAGCTTTCTTGAAAACGCGGTTCTTCCCAATGCCAAGGTGTTCGGGTATTTAGTGGCTTTCGGTGAGCTTCTCGTAGGTATAGGGCTTATACTCGGCCTGTTGACCGGAATTGCCGCTTTCTTCGGCGGAATTATGAATGTGAGCTTTCTGTTCGCTGGAACACTGAGCACTAATCCGATCCTGTTCATCCTGGCTACTTGGCTTGTGCTTGCCTGGAAGAATGCCGGCTGGTACGGTCTGGATCGTTGGGCGCTGCCTTATCTAGGAACTCCGTGGGGTAAGACGACAGCTAAGAACAGCCAACATACAACAGATATATAATACTAGCCAGCCCTCAGAGCATTCAGCTGTTGGCTGGTCTTTTTTTCACAGGAAGGGTGAACAGATAAATTTGAATTGCAGAGGGTCTCCTCGCCGGACTACTCGGATGCTTTTGATGATCACATACAAATGAATGATCACCCTTGTCAGTAAACCACAGGCTGTGCCTATCATTACAATCCATATTGCAATCCAAATCACCCTTAATGAAGGCTGGCTGAAGAGCATTAAAACAAAACCCAAGCACCCCATGCAGCAAAAAATGGTATGCAACAAACCGTAAATCGAGTATTCTCTCAGCACCCCGATAGCTTTTCTGGTATACTCTGGCCGGTGATGCTTTCGTAGGGATACAAATGTGACAAGGAATATGATATCGCATAACAGAAGACTTACGATCAAGCCTGCTGCCCCTCCAAAAACAATATTAGTAATATAACCAGCCAAAGCGGCTCCCGTGAATGTATGGATTAACGTGGCAACTATAAATAGCCAAAGATTCAAGAACAGGAGGGGAATAACAGCATCTCTCTTAATCACAGGGTAACGAGTCATCCAGGCTGGCTGAGTGTCCTTCCGATTCTGTGTCATTGGAAACCTCCCTTTCTTGCTAGGCTCTGCGGACACACGTTCCACTATTTGCTCCAAAACCCCCGTTTTGTGCCACTTCGCGGACACACGTTCCGTCCCTCTGGTATGAATGCACTCCAAAAAGACCCATTTTGCAGGAATAGCGGAACGTGTGTCCTCTCAAACCCGCTACATGTGCTTCTGGACGAAAATAACGGATCTGCTGTCCGCATTGCCTAGACACTCGCTCTAGTTTCACTCCTCAAGCAGTCCATTCTCCTTCTGACAGACTTCCGCCCACCGGCCAGCTTCGGCATCTCCACTTCAAGGAACGTTGTAACCGCAAATAAGCTGCCTAACTAACACCCTCACTTATTCCCGGCAACCCATATCTCATACCAACTCCGCACGTTCTCTGACAGGCCAATGCCCAATTCCTCCTTCAACATTTGCTGAAGAGTACGAAATTGCATCACAACCAAAGAAGGCTGACCCATCCTGTCATAAATTTTCATTAGTCCCAGATTGCCTTCTTCCGAGTAGGGCTGAAGCTGCACGATACGCTGATACACGGTTACCGCCTCTGCCAGCATATTGTTCCGTGTGTAAAACTTGGCTACCTGCATAGCATGATGCAGCCAGATCGTCCGCAGCCGCTGCCGCTCGCTCTCTGCCCATATATAGTCGTATACCCCCAAATAGTCGCCGGAGTATTGATCGATTAAGCTATGATGCTCCGCATAGTTATGCTGCTCAACAGAGCCGAGCTCACGGATGCCCATTTCCCATACATCTGTGTCAATCCGCACGTTCTGCGGCTCCAGCACATAACCTTCCTTGCCGCTTATCTTGCAGATCCGCACATCAATGTTTGACTGCTTCAAGGTTTTGCGCAGCTGATAGATGAGCGTATACAAGTGAGCAGTAGCCTTCTTATAATCCGCTTCCGGCCACAGCATGTCGATGATTTTTTCCCTATATACGATTTCTGTGCGATGCTGGAGCAGATATGCGAACAGCTCCTCCGTCTTCGTCGTTCTCCATCGCAATGCTTGGGGTGGCTGTCCTTCATGCTCGAACTGGAGCATGCGAAAACAACGAATGACGGTTCGACATTCCTGCTCCGGAGCTTTTGCTGCCACTAGTGACAGCCTTGCCTCCAGACGGTTCACGGTTTTCATCATCCGGCTGCGCTGGAGGGGCTTGAGGATGTAGTCCAGGGCACTCAGCTCAAATGCCTCCAGTGCATACTGATTATAGGCCGTCACAAATACGAACTCTGCAGCCGGACAAATATCCTGAATCATATCCATAGCCTGAAGCCCGTTTATCTCCGGCATATCAATATCCAGAAAAATCACATCCGGCTTACTGTCGCCAACAGCTTCAACAGCCTCCAACGGATCCGTGAAGGTCCCGATAATATCGATATCCATCAACTCTTTTAACACTTTTTCCAGATGCCGGAGGGCAAGTGGCTCATCATCAATCAGAAATGCACGAATCATAATCATTCACCCGCTTATTTTCGAATCACAAACGAAACGGTAGTACCCTTGCCCGGCTCACTGTCAATTTGCAAGCCTTTGCCATAAAGCTTCTTTAATCGCCTGTCTATATTGAGCAGCCCAATTCCTGTGCGCTTGGTCGATTGTCTGTCCAGAAGGTGCCCAAGCATATCCTTCTCGATCCCGACACCGTTATCCACTATTGCTATCTCCACATCCTCTCCTGAATCAACGATGCGAATACGGATCTGGCCGCCCCGCGAGCGCTTCAAGATCCCATGCTTAACGGCATTTTCCACAAGAGGCTGGATCGACAAAGGAGGAATCTCCACCTGAACGCTTTCATCCACTTCCCACACAATTTGCAGCCTGTCTCCAAAACGTTCCTTCTCAATATACAAATAGGCGCGAAGCAGATTAAGCTCATGCTCCAGCGGAGCCAGAAGCTCCGAATTCTGGCAATCAATGCTTCCCCGCAAATAATTACCAAACTCCTCCACCAAAATAATCATTCTGGACGTGTCGATCTCACTAAGCGCTGCTACGATATTGAACGTATTTAGAATAAAATGCGGTTTGATTTGCGCCTGAAGCCATGCGGCCTCCATCCGCAGCTGTTCATTCACCGATCTCTTCAAATCAGTTAATGCTCTTACCCGGCTCCTTAGCTCCATAGCTGCCATCGGCTTAGTCACATAGTCGCTTGCACCCGCGAGAAACCCGGTCTCTATATCCTCAAGCCGAGCGCGTGCGGTCAGGAGCAAGACGGGAAGCTCCGAGATGGTGAATCGTTCACGAATGCTGCGTGTCAATTCATACCCGGACATATACGGCATCATCACATCAGCGATGACTAAATCCCATTGCCCTGTATCGAGCATAGATAAGGCTTCCGCCCCGCTTGCAGCCTTGACGACCTCGTAGACACCCTCCGACGAAAATACATTCTCCAGTACTCTCAAGTTGATCGGATCATCATCTACGGCCAATATCCGAACCCGATCTGCGCCCGCAGCATTATTAGTGGCAACCGATACCTCAGGGGACACGCCCTCGATACCTGCTGCAGACTCCTCATACCTTAGCAATGGAATCTTTGGCAAGCCGTCCTCCTGTTGAGCAGCTTTTTCGGATAACTCCAGTGTAAAAGTGAATGTCGCCCCCTGACCGGGAGTAGAGCTCACTACCAACGTGCCTCCGTGCAACTCCACCAACTGCTTGCAAATACTTAAGCCAAGTCCAAAGCCGCCGCCAATTGAGGTAAGACCGGGTGTGGCTTGTTCGTAAGGCTCAAATACTCTCCCCAGCATTTCTTCGTCCATGCCGATACCTGTATCTGTGACCTTGATATGAGCTTTACCGCCCCTCACATAGGCCCGAATGGCAACCTCACCTTCAAGCGTATATTTGACCGCATTATGCAGCAGATTGAATAAAATCTGAATCAGCCTGTTCTCATCCGCTATTACGTGGGGAAAGCTGTTGGGAATGTGATTCGTTAGCCGAATCGATTTGCCATCTGTCATGAAACGAAGCATATCCAGAACACCTGAAGCAACCGTGTGAACAGAAAGGCTTGTAGTTTGAAGCAGGATGCCATTCTCCTTCAGACGCATCATATCAAGCAGGTCATTCAGCATAAAAGACATGCGGCGACCTACGGCAAGGATCATCTCCATATCCTTCGCGCTTTTGTCATTCAGCGAATGCTTCTCTCTTTCCAGTACAGTTTGCGAGATATTCAGAATGCCGTGAAGCGGATTTCGCAATTCATGGGAAGTATTCGCCAGAAAATCATCCTTCAGCTTGTCTGTCATTTGCAGCTTGGCGGCGAGCTTCTCCGTTTCTCCAAATATACGAAAATATCTTTTAATCCATATCGCAGAAAATGTAATAATCGCTATGATTAAGTCGACCGGGTAGTAGATCAATCTTAGCTCAAGAACATGCAGAGCAATGCTCCACCCCAAAGAGGCCAATGCCGCAATGAGCGCCAGCAGCGAGAAAAGACTGTCATCAATTCGTCTTAATGTTCTACGCAAAATAATGACAAAAGAGGTCAGACAGGACACAGTCACCACAGACAGATAAAGCCCCTCAAATCTCACCCCGTATCGAGCAGGCATAAGAACAATTATGCATGCAGTTATTGCACACAGAACGGTGTACCATGGAAATATTCTGACGCGCAATACTTCGGGCAACAGATGCCGAATGCATTGAATCAGGGAATAGGAACCGATGATCATAGCGAGAGGCATAAGCTTGAATGTCCACTCATAGGGGACAGTGAACCAATCCAGCAGCAAGCTATCACCATTTGCCAAAATTCCGAAAACTCCGCAGACGATCATCAGCGAGAAGTAGAGCAGTCTTCTATCTCTTTTGCCAACCAGAAAAACTATAAACGCATACACGGCATGAATTAAGTAAGCGATACTTACAACGATGCGCATGTTAGCGGAAAGTCTCGTTTCATGTTTTACTGCTGCTTCAGTCCCAAAAGTCATCGATCTAATAATGCCGCTATCGCGCGGATCGTCATAGTTCGCTGCATGTATGACAACTTCGATTTCATTGTCTCCGTTTAATTCAAAAAAGGCCGAGGTAGGATCGTCCTTCGGTGTATATTGTCCTTTAAGAGCTGCCGGCTTGCCTAATTGTGTTAACAACTGTCCGTTTACGAATAACTCGGTCGAGCTCCGAATACTGGATATCCGAATGCCATAGGAAGCTGTGCTATCCGGGTTGACAAGAATACGCAGACGATAGGTTCCATAACCGTACGGGGTTTTCTCCTCACCCAAAAAAGCATTCCAGCCTCCGGGAACCTGGATGAAGCCTGGATTCGAAGAGCCCCTGTTAGAAGGGCTTTGCATAAGAAATGTCCGCGGATAAAACTCCCACTGGCCATCGAGCGTGATCGTGTGCTTCTCTGTGAATTCCCAATTGCGCATATCCAATATCCCCTGAACCACAGGAGGATGAATCGGAGAAACATGGTAATTCAACCATACGACGCGAAAAAATGTAATAATTAATATAAAGGAGCAAATGATCATAAAAACTTTTCGTTTTGTCATAAAGCCTATTTCGACAAAAGCTGCCGCTTTCCCTCTGCCTGAATAATAAAATTGCTTCTGATATGAGCTTGAGCTGGTTTAATGGCAAAAAAACATGTACATACTAAGTGTAATTGAATATACTTTATACAAGCCAAAAGTACTGATGCAATCAGGTTTTCAAGTGTAAAAAGGTGGTGTAAAAAATGACTTACTTATTTGCCTATGAGCACTTTGACACTACAGAAGGACGTTTAGTTTATGCACCCAATCTCAATCTCTATGACTATGAAATCCAACAA